>NZ_FSRG01000003.1:422996-722996 GCF_900129975.1 Halodesulfovibrio marinisediminis DSM 17456 | reverse complement strand
GCTTTTTTCATTTACGAAATATGACTCACTCCTAAGAATATAAACAACGATTCCCCAAAAGCTACCGTCAACAGATGAAATATTAATGCTACACTGTTAAGTACAAATTAATATTTCGGCTATGGCTGATGCACACAGCTAATGCAACGCATAAAGCCCCCCCTAAAGGAACATTTAATGGATCATATTTCTGCATGCACACTGGATTGCCCAGACTGCTGTTCAACAATTGTCACAACCGATGAATATGGGCGTCACTCAATAAAGGGCAACCCCGCACATCCTATAACCCAAGGCTTCACTTGCAAAAAAGGGAAACACGCCCTTTCACGCATCAGTGCTCCTGACCGGATTACTACTCCGCTCATGCGCAACGGCTCTGACTTCACCCCAGTGTCATGGGAAAAAGCGCTCGACGCAATTGCTCAAAAAATTTCTACTCTGCGGAGCACTCCGGAGCGGATGCTTCATGTCCGGGGGTACGGGTTCCGTGGAGTGCTTGCTGATTCCAGTCGCTATCTCTTCGGACAACTTGGCGCATCAAAAACTCACGGGGCACTCTGTGACAATGCAATGATCGAAGCTTGTATTCGCGACTTCGGTGAACTTGACCAGAACAACTATACAGAGCTTCTCAACGCAGACTGTATCGTCAACTGGGGACGTGATGTCATTCGTTCTTCTATTCACACTACTGCGTTACTAAAAGATGCACGTAGCAATGGATGCCAGCTATTCAGCATTTCACCAATGTCTCCTGAAGAAGGAATGCGCATACACCAGAGCGACACTCATATTCAAATCCGCCCTGGAACCGATAGATTTCTTGCCACAGCTGTCATCAACCGCCTTATTCAAAATGGAATTGCAGACAAGATTCTAAGTCGAACTTCAAATGGCCCCGAGTTCGTCAACTTCATTAAATCACTTGATGAACAAAAACTTCTTCAAACGTGCGGCGTTAAACCAGATGAAATATCTCTTCTTGCCGCGATATACGGCAACAAAGATTTTGCTGTCTCCAGTATCCTTGGATGGGGGTTACAACGATACATCTATGGCGGAGAAAACGTACGATACATCAACGCCCTCTCCATGCTTTCCGGCAATGTAGGAAAAAAAGGTGCAGGTAGTTATGGAGGAGTCAGCACTGGTAGAAACTTTGACTCAACTTGGCGATCAGGTGGAAAAAAATCGCGTTCGTTACTTACTCCAAAACTTGCTGATGAAATTTTGGCTGCGGGCGACATTGAATTTTTATGGTGCGACGGCACAAACGCTATCAACCAAACACCGGAAGCAATAAAAATGGCAGATGCGTTCTGCACCATAGATATGGTTGTTGTAGTAGATGCATTTATAAATGATACCGCTAAGCAAGCAGATATAATACTACCATGCGCCCTAATGTATGAGCGCGAAGATGTTCTCGGCTCCTACTTTCACAACTATATTCAATACAGTGCCAAAGTTTTCGAGCCAACTGGAGATACACGCACCGACTATGACATCATCAGTGATATTGCTTCCCGCTTGTCTATTCCTATGCCACAAAAGGATGATATCCTTACATCGGCACTCAATACAGAGCCAATTACAAACCTAACTAAAAATCCGCTTACAGAGATCAGAAAAAAAGGTTTTCTACCGACAGATAGACCTAACATTGCATTCAAGGACATGACATTCAGTCATCCGGACGGAAAATATTGTCTCCCTGATCCAGTATTGCACGAGGAACCAGAGTTCGATTCAACATTCCCTCTCTCTTTGTTGTCGCTGATCAACAAGGACTATGAACACTCACAAATTCCAGCCGAAGAGCAACAAGAACAACTCAAAGCCCATATTCACCCAACCACGCTAACACAATATAATATCATCCCCAATGAACATGCACATTTAATATCACCAATTGGCAAAATACAGGTTCTGGCAGTGGCAGACACTGCAGTTCATCCTGAATCTGTCATTATCCGTCGTGGCGGCTGGATGATGTTTGATAGATGCGCCAACACTATTATTGAATCACATGTTACCGACCTGGGCGGCAATGCAGCCTTTTACAGTCAACGGGTGCGACTAGAATGTATTAAATAAATAAATAAAAAAGGCGTGAGTCATATGACTCACGCCTTTCCTTTCTTGTAGTCAAAATCAGCTACAGCAAGTGAACACGACTTGCTACAGGCATACGCCAACCAGTACCAAAAGCACGGTCTGTAATACGCAGCCCCGGTGCAGCCTGTCTGCGTTTGAACTCAGAAATCTTTACAAGCCAAAGAACACGCTCAACGTCTTCCTCTGCATACCCTTGTAATATAATGGTTTCTTTACTCAAGCGCTCAACAATGTACTTATGGAGAATAGCATCAAGCTCTTCGTATTCCGGCAAAGAATCAGAGTCCTTCTGATCTGGACGAAGTTCAGCAGAAGGAGCTTTTTCAATAATCTCAACCGGAATCTTTTCTCCGCAGTGATCATTTGCCCAACGACAGACCTTCCAAACAAGAGTCTTAGGTACATCAGCAATAACCGCAAGACCACCAGCCATGTCGCCATAAATAGTGCAGTAACCTACTGCCAGTTCAGACTTGTTACCAGTAGTTAAAAGCAATGCACCAAATTTATTGGAGATTGCCATAAGCAAGTTACCGCGAATACGAGCCTGAAGGTTCTCTTCCGTTACATCAGTATTGGCACCCTCAAAAATTGGCTTCAATGAACCAAGAAATGCTGTGAGCATTGGCTCAATTTCAATTTTTTCAGTGCGAATACCAAGACGCTTTGCAAGCTCAAAAGAGTCATCAATACTGCCCTGACTTGAATATGGAGAAGGCATGAGCACACCGATAACATTCTCAGGACCGAGAGCCTCCACCGCAACGGCTGCAGTAAGGGCTGAATCAACCCCACCTGACAAACCAAGAACAACTTTCTTAAAGCCACACTTACGAACGTAATCACGAGTTCCAAGAACGAGTGCATTCCAAGCCTGTGCTTCGTCAGTAGCATCTTCCTGTTCTACGCGGCCAGAATTTGATTCGAGGTCAACGACTAGAATATCTTCTTCAAAGGACTTGCCGCGTCCAATGAGTGTTCCATCAGCGGCATATGCAAGGCTTTTACCTGCAAAGATAAGGTCGTCGTTACCACCAACCTGGTTAGCATATAAGAACGGCAGTTCGTAATGATGCACCATGGATGACAACATCTGCTCACGTATAAACTGTTTGCCGAGCGTAAAAGGCGATGCTGAAAGGTTAACAATAATCTCTGCGCCATCTTCAGCAAGCGCCCCGAGAGGGTTTTGCTTATACTTCCTGCGGTCCTTCCAATATGATTTATCGTTCCAGATATCCTCACAGATGGTTACACCGATCTTGCGACCATGAATATTCACAAGACCAAGTTTTTTCCCCTGTTCAAAGTATCGGTTCTCATCAAATACGTCATAGGTAGGGAGCAAGGTTTTATGCGCTACAATGGAGTACGTTCCATTTGCTACCAAAGCAGCAGCGTTAAATACCGGCTTACCTACACTATCTGGGTTATGGATAGGTACACCGACCAACGTCGGCGGCATATCTTTCAACTCAAAAGCCAATGTCTTAAGAGATGCCTGACAGCCATCAATAAAGTCCTGACGTAACAACAAGTCACGAGGAGGATAGCCGCAAACAGATAATTCCGAGGTCACACAAAGCTGTGCTCCGTCTTTTGCAGCTTTTTTTACTGCTTCGACAATCTTAACTATATTGCCAGAGACATCACCCACAACAGGGTTCAGCTGAAGAAGCGCTATTTTCATTAGATAATATCCGACATAGAATAAAGTTTTCCTGCCTCACGTCCAGCAAGCCACAATGCAGCACGAAGAGCACCAGCTGCAAATGTTTCACGAGAATGCGCATGATGTGTAACTTCAATACGCTCACCCGGCCCCATTGCATATACGGTATGCACACCCACAACGTCACCGCCGCGAATAGTCTGAATACCAATCTCTTCTTTTGGACGCTCGCCAATCATGCCTTCGCGATGATAGTTGGCGACCTTATCAAGATCCCATTTTTTAGCTTCTGCAAGGCACTCTGCAAGACGCATTGCTGTGCCGCTTGGAGAATCCTTTTTCTTGTTATGGTGTAATTCTACCATTTCCAGGTCATAATCTTCACCGAGAATCTTGATAAGTTCAGGCAAAATCTGAGTAAGAGCATAAACGCCTACACTTGTATTCGGTGCCCAAAACATAGGAGATGTTTTAGCCAACTCTTCAAGCTGTGCACGCTCTTCATTAGTAAAACCAGTAGTTCCCATTACAATCGGAGTGTGATGCTTTGCCGCAATCTTTGCATTTTCAAGGCTTACAGCTGGGATGGTGAAGTCGATAACAACAGCATTATCTATCTTACCAAGAACCTCATCAAGATCGTTTGAAACTTCACAGCCCCAAAAATCAAGACGGCCTTCGTGTCCCTTACGTTCTACAACTGCAGCAAGCTCGTACTTATCACTATCCTGTGCCATACGCGCAATAGTTGCACCCATACGACCGTTAGCACCCATTACAACTATAGATACACTCATGTCATTTCTCCGATAAGTTTATGCCTCCGGCGGGCGGGCTCTGCCCTGCACCCGCAAGGGAGGTTACCCCCCTTGACCCCGATTAAAAGAGAGTTTTTTATTAAAAGTCTAGTAAGGAAAGAGGCTTTACAGTCTCTCTCGTTTTTACTTCTAGCTTCTTTTCAACCCTTTCTTTTTCAGTATCTTCCTTCTCTTGAGAAAGTTCTTCCTTCACTAACTCTTTTTCGACATTCTCTTCCGCTGCAGAATCTTCTAAAGAAACAGATTCTGTTACAACGCCAATCTCCGCCGCAACGTCTTCTCTTTCCTCTTTATCTGCAACAGAATCATCAACAAGAGCCTGTGATGGTTCTTCGATATCTGAAGGGGGCTCCTCTGCTGCCGCCACAGCTTCAGAGTCCATAGTCTGTGTTGAAGATGAATTCTTATACATTGCTAAGAATTCATCTTCGGACAAAATTGTTATCCCGAGTTGCTCTGCCTTTGCAAGCTTACTCCCAGCTTTTTCACCAGCAACCAAGTAGTCAAGTTTCTTAGAAACGCTTCCAACAACTTTTGCGCCTACATTTTCTGCCATTTCCTTAGCTTCAGCACGTTTTGTTGTAAGTGAACCTGTAAAGACTACTGTTTTACCTGCAAACGGATGGTTACCATCCACTTCAGCCGCTTCTTCTTGCTTAGGATCTAGCCCGATAGACTTAAAACGCTCCAACATGGCTTTGTTGGCTTCGTTATCAAAAAAGTCAACGATAGACTCAGCGATCTCTGCGCCCACATCCGGAAGTTCCTGAAGTTCTGTTATATTAGCACGAGAAAGGTCATCTACGTCTTTATAAGTCTTTGCTAAAACCTTACCGGTCTGCTCACCAACGTGACGAATACCTAATGCACAAATAAAACGGGAAAGCGTTGCAGACTTTTTAACATCTACAAGGGCAGTAACAAATTTTTGCGCAGAAACAGGTCCCATGCCTTCGAATTGCATGAGGTCAAGACGCTTCACTTCAAAAAGATCAACAGGGTCTTTGACCATGCCTTTATCTACGAGCTTTTCTACCCAGCTTTTACCGACGCCTTGAATATCGAGACCGGCTTTAGAAACAAAGTGTACGATAGAACGCTTCACAACTGCTGGACAAGTTACGTTAATACAACGCCACGCAGCCTCACCTTCTTCTCGAATTGCTTCTGAATGGCAAACTGGACATTCCTTCGGGAAGATAAATTCCTTTTCAGAGCCATCCCGTTTTTCTACCAAAGCGCGTACGACTTCAGGGATAACATCGCCAGCACGCTGAACAATAACCATATCCCCTTCCATAAGCTCTTTTGCTCGAATCTCGTCTTCATTATGCAGTGTTGCACGGGATACAACGACACCACCGACTTCAACGGGATCAAGAATAGCAACTGGTGTCAGTACGCCTGTTCGTCCAACCTGAATAGCAATCTCTTCCAATCTGGTAACAGCTTGCTGAGCAGGAAATTTAAAAGCAATTGCCCAGCGTGGGAAACGTGCAGTAAAGCCGAGAGCTCTCTGTAATTCAAGGTTATTCAGCTTTGCAACCATACCGTCGATCTCATACGGCAAGGTATCACGCTTCTCACCCAGCTGCTCAAATAAAGCAGTTACATCCTCAGGACCTTCGCAAAGCTGTGCATCAGGTGGCACACTAAATCCTAACTCAGACAAACCGTTGATGATCTCTTGCTGAGTTGTCCACGCGTGCCCTTCATCTTCCCATTCTACAATGCCGATACCGTAAGCGAGGAACATAAGAGGTCGTGCTGCTGCCACAGATGAGTCCAACTGACGAACAGACCCCGCCGCAGCGTTACGTGGATTCGCAAATACTTTCTTACCATACTTACGCTGTGTTTCATTCAGCTTAAGAAAAGCTTCACGTCCAATAACAACTTCACCACGAACCTCCAACCGAGCTGGAAGCTTATCTCCACGCAGACGCAATGGCACGTTTTTAATAGTACGCACAGTATGAGTTACCACCTCACCTGTAGTTCCATCACCTCGTGTCAATGCAGTTGTAAAGGAGCCATTTTCATAAACAAGCTCCATTGCAAGCCCGTCCATTTTGGGATCGATCCAAAAAGACAACTCGGCATCTGCCTGTTGGCGCTTAATACGATCTACAAACGCAAGAAACTCTTCGTCATTAAATGCGTTATCCAAACTGTACATACGCAGACTATGTTCTTGGGATGGCAAACTAGGAAGGACTTCTCCGCCAATCTTCATTGTTGGAGAATCTGGTGTAAGCAGTTCTGGGTATGCTTCTTCAAGACCTATCAGTTCCCTGAACAACACATCATATTCAGCATCTGTAATCTCAGGAGCATCCTGAACATAATAAAGATAACTATGATGTTCGAGTTCCTTACGAAGCTTGAGAACTCGTTCTTGAGCTTTATCAAGAGACAATGTGGTAGAATCAGACATACGACACCTTATTTTATCTGTATAAGAAAGCTTACAGCTTATTAACAAAATTTTTTTGATGCAGGCTGATAAAACATCACAATACCAAGTTGGCACGATCTGCTTTAGAACCCAATCTTTTTAGAACCGCTGGATACTTTTCTTGCTCTTTATTGTCCAGTGCATTGTCCTTGGACAGCAGAATATTCCCTCATATTTGACGCTTTTTTACATACAAAAAATGAGTGCAGAGTATGGTGGCATACCACAATATTCTACACTCATAAATATTGATTAGTCTAAAGACAGTGGTTCACTATGTGCTTTGAAGACTTTCCCCACCCTTGTTTATAAACATAAACAAGGGAAGATTTTAACAGTTATAACCAATTATATGCTTTCTTTTGAAGGCATTATAAAAGCAGAGAAAAATCTTTAAGCTTCTCCTGCGCTCCAACAGCTACAATAGTATTGCCAGCTTCTAGGACAGTCCGTCCATCTGGATTAAAGACCATATCCTGTCCCTGCTTCTTAATGGCAATAACTATAAGATTAAATTTAGGCCGAAGTTCGGACTCAATCAGGTCTTTGCCTACCAAAGAAGAATCCTCACCAATTGTAAGCTCTTCCATTTGAATATCCAGAGTCGCTCTTCTGTTTGCAAGCTCCATAAAGCTTGTCACTGTCGGGCGCAGTACAGATTGAGCTAACCGCAATCCACCAATATGGTTCGGAAGAATCACAGAATCAGCTCCAGCCTGTTTAAGCTTGCTCACACGCTCGTGAGAGCTTGCCCTTGAAACAATGTGTAAACTCCCATTCATCTCACGGGCACTCAACACAACGTATACATTAGCAGCATCCTCTGAAAGAGCAGTAATCAGATTTTTAGCATTTACGATCCCAGATTGTGCCAACACTTCGTCAGAGGTAGCATCGCCTTCTATATAAAGAATTCCTTCTTCCTGAAGAAGAGCTATTGCTTCTGGGTCATGTTCAATAACTACAACATCTTGACCTTCTGCAACAATTTCTTTCACTACAACAGAACCAATGCGGCCATAGCCACAGACGACACAATGATCTTTTAGCTTGCCAATTGTTTTAAGCACCCTACGGCTCCCGATTACGTGAAAAAACTTACCTTCTACCAACAACTGGGAAAACGCACCCAAAATAAACGCAAAGTTACCAACACCAGCTAAAATAAGAAATGAAGTCAGAATACGCCCTTCTGTGGAGAGAGGCTGAACTTCACCAAAGCCCACAGTGGAGAGCGTAATCACCACCATATATACGGCATCTGCCATGGACCAGCCCTCTAGCACCATATAGCCATATACAGCGAGAATTACGACACCAAGTATAGAGACCTGACTTACCATGAGAGGCCAGAATACTCCTAGCTGGTTCCGCAGGCGAACGAGCCGGACAAGAAAAGAATTAGACTTCACCTTAATACATTCCTCAAATTAACCGGTTTCGAGCAGACGATCCCGAAGGATATGAATTTGATCTCGTAATTCTGCGGCCTTTTCGAATTCAAGTTCTTTAGCCGCTTCACGCATTTCGCGTTCTAACTTAGCGATCATCTTAGCCAGCTTTTTAGGGTCATGTTCAAGCTCAGGCGCAATAGCCACACCTTTTTTACCCTTCTTACCTTTCTCCGCCTCAGCAGCAGTCGAAGCAATTGAGTCAAAAGGAGTATCAATACGCTTCATAATTGTCTGCGGAACAATGCCGTGCTCTTCGTTAAAGGCTAACTGTTTTTCGCGTCTACGCTCTGTTTCTCCCATTGCTGCCTTCATGCTCTTCGTAATGGTATCCGCATACATGATAACTCTACCACTGACATTACGGGCTGCACGACCAAAGGTCTGAACAAGAGACCCGACAGAACGCAAAAAGCCTTCCTTGTCCGCATCTAGTATTGCTACCAAAGAAACTTCCGGAATATCAAGACCTTCTCGCAATAAATTGATGCCTACTAAAACATCACACTCTTTTCGACGCAACGCCTGAATAATCGCCATACGCTCCAGAGCATCAATATCTGAATGAAGATAACGAGTATTCACACCCATACTTTTGAAGTACTCTGTCAGGTCTTCTGCCATACGTTTGGTCAAAGTTGTAACAAGCACACGTTCATTGTTGGCAATACGCTGCTTACACTCACCCAACAGATCATCCATTTGTCCCTTTGTTGGACGTACTTCCAACTGAGGATCAACGAGGCCAGTAGGCCGGATAATTTGTTCAACAACAAGTCCCTGTGAACGTTCCAACTCCCATTTTCCAGGAGTTGCGGATACATACACTGTCTGACCGATACGTTCTAAAAATTCATTAAACTCTAAAGGACGGTTGTCTAATGCTGAAGGAAGACGAAAGCCAAAGTCCACGAGAGTACTTTTACGAGAACGGTCACCTTTGTACATAGCACCTACCTGTGACACCGTAATGTGGCTTTCATCAATAAAAAGCAAAAAATCTTTCGGGAAGTAATCAAGCAAACACGCAGGAGGATCACCCTCTTTACGACAATCCAAATGTCGTGAGTAGTTTTCAATCCCCGTACAGTATCCCATCTCTTCAATCATTTCGAGATCAAGCATGGTGCGCTGCTCTAACCGCTGTGCTTCTACAAGTTTGTTCCCTGCCTTAAAATCTGCAAGGCGAACTTGTAATTCATCACGAATATCAGAGACTGCACGTTTCAAGTTATCCTTATCAGATACATAGTGACTAGCCGGATAGATAACAGTCTTACCGACACTACCGATGATGTTCCCAGTAACAGGGTCAATCTCATGCAGCGCATCAATGTCATCACCAAAAAATTCGATGCGTAATGCTTTTTCATGATGATACGCTGGAATAATCTCCAACACATCACCACGCACCCTGAAGGTTCCGCGATGAAAGTCATAATCGTTACGCTCATATTGAACATCTACCAAGCGTGTAATTATCTCATCCATAGAGATTGCCTGACCTACCTCAACCGGAATTACCAACTTTGCATAGTACTCAGGTGAACCAAGACCATAAATACACGAAACAGAAGCAACAATAATTACATCGCGACGTGTAAGTAACGCGTGGGTCGCAGCATGTCGCAGCTTATCAATATTATCATTAATAGAAGAATCTTTCTCTATATACGTGTCTGAAGACGGCACATATGCTTCTGGCTGATAATAATCGTAATAACTTACAAAATATTCAACAGCATTATGAGGAAAAAGTTCTTTGAATTCGTTGTATAACTGTGCTGCCAGTGTTTTGTTCGGCGCAAGGATAAGCGCTGGGCGTTGAGCACGTGCAATAGTCTGTGCAACAGTAAAAGTCTTACCAGAACCGGTAACACCGAGCAGGATCTGATCCTGTACGCCCTGCTCCAAGTTCGTGGTCAGCTCTTCAATAGCTTGTGGCTGGTCACCTTGCGGCGTAAATGAAGTTTCTAATTTAAACAGCGTATCCTGCATCACTTCCTCATTACTATCTTCAATTTCTTAATCAAAATGTTAAAGGCATTCTTAACCAGTTCATGACGTAAGACTACCCCAAACACAGTTATGGAAAAAATTAATCACTCTGTTGCAGCGCCAGAAACTATCGCATAACATTATGAAATATAGGATTCTTACTTTCCGCGGAGGGAACCACATGCAGAAAGAATTCACACCTGCTACCGGTAACGAACCAACAGACAGACTGTACACCATGTCCATTATCATACGCAGTTTCAAAGGACGCAAAAATGTAGAGGCGCATCTGTTCCGTTCTGACATCCCTGAAGCCGAACTACAAGATGCAAAGTTACTTCGTTGTATAGATACAGATTGTGAAAAATATAAACTCGAACAAAGCCTTACTGGCACCCTTGAAGATACCAAACGGATGGTTCTTGAGTGTTTTACTAAAGAAGAACGTGATGCCGTCATCAAATACCTTGAGCAGCGGTATCACACCCGACTTAGAAAAATTACAACCGGCCCCCTCTCATTTCCGGTTCCGCAAGGAACTATGCCTCTTTCCACCATACCGGAAGGTAAGAGCATGGGGTTCATTAAATTCGACAATGTGCCCGATTACCCTCTAGATTTCAAAGTTAGAGGCTTCTACGATTTGGAACTGCACGAACCTAATGTTATCGAACCCGAGTAATAAGACCATACCGCTTAACCATAAAAAAATCCCTGTTCAAAAGAAAACAGGGATTTTTTGCTTATAAAGGGAAAAACTCTTCTGGAAACGTCCACTGTCCTTGGATAGTCGGAGCATCTTGCGCCTTATGAAGCCTTTTCAAAAATTCATCACGAGATATGGCAACTGCACCAAAACGTTCAAGGTTATCTGTCACCTGCTGACAGTCAATCATCTCAAACCCCGCCGCAACGAGTAATCGAGCTAACCATACTAGCGCAACCTTAGAGGCATCAGACTCTTTAAAGAACATAGACTCGCCATAGAAAACCTTGCCTAAAGAAACGCCATACAGACCACCTACGAGCTTGTCATCGCGCCAAGTCTCTATGGAGTGTGCAAGTCCAGCCTCATTAAGTTCACAATACGCTTCGATCATCTCCTCAACAATCCAAGTTCCTTCTTCATCGGGACGCAGAGAGGCAGCACAATTTCGCATAACCTCTTCAAAGGCTGTATCTATTTTTATAGTAAACTTACGTGAGTTAATTACACGACGTAAGCTGCGTGGGATATGCAGATCCTCTGGAAAAAGAACAAAGCGCGGATCAGGCGACCACCAAAGAATAGGCGACTCGTCATCATACCAAGGAAAGATACCATTGGCATACGCATTAACAAGACGCTCTATACGCAAGTCACCGCCAACGGCAAGAAGGCCTTCCCCACCTGCTAACGCAGGATTGGGGAAGGCTACATCATCATCTGATAGTAAGTATACTGTCATATTTTCTTTTTGATTATATTACGCAACGGCACGGCAATGAGACGAACCGCCAGAGGCAATAGCATTACTTTTTCTTTTTAGAACTCAATGGCAAGAAAGTCATACTCAGGCCAAGATCATCAGCTTCCTTTGGTGCCGTTACGTCCTTCACATCAACAGTCGCTATGCCACCTTTCTGCAAATCGCCAAACAGAACTTCATGTGCAATGGCATCTTCAAGCCCTGTTCTAATTACACGACGCATTGGTCGTGCACCAAAGGCATCATCATACCCTTTTGCAGCAAGACGCTTACGGGCTGCTTCTGTCAATTCAATCTGAACACGCTTGGACTTAAGCATTTCTTCCAGTTCGGCCACAAACTTATCTACTATGCGCACCATAATAGATTCACCAAGGCCATGGAACGGAACCATTGCATCAAGTCGGTTTCTAAATTCCGGACTAAAAGTACGCTCTACAGCTTTCAAACCACGCTGGGCTACATCCATTTTATCCTTAGCACCAAAACCAATGGACTTGGCTGCCATTTCACGGGCACCGGCGTTAGAAGTCATAATAAGAATAATATTACGGAAATCAGCCTTACGACCGGTGTTATCCGTCAATGTTGCATAATCCATTACCTGTAAGAGAATATTGAAAATGTCCGGATGTGCTTTTTCAATCTCATCAAGTAAAACAACAGCATGAGGATGTTTACGGACAGCATCTGTAAGCTGACCACCCTGATCAAAACCAACATAACCCGGAGGCGCCCCGATAAGACGAGAAACCGCATGCTTCTCCATGTATTCACTCATATCGTACCGGAGGAACTGAACACCAAGCTGTTCTGCGAGCTGACGGGCAAGCTCTGTTTTACCCACACCTGTAGGGCCATAGAAAAGAAAAGACCCTGTAGGGCGATCATCTCTACCCAAACCTGCACGGCTTCGCAGAATCGCTCTGCCAACAATATCCACAGCCTTGTCCTGTCCGAACACCTGAGCTTTCAAGTCATCAACAAGGTTGGAGAGTTTTTGCTTATCCCCAGTGGACACTCGCTGTTCTGGGATACGTGCCATCTTCGCAACAACACGTTCAATATCGTTTGCAGTAATGGTGTTGCTCTTACGATGAGTACCATGCAGACGATAAGCCGCACCAGCTTCATCAATTACGTCAATGGCTTTATCAGGAAGGAAGCGCTCTGTAATGTATCGTGCGGAAAGTTCAACTGCTGCTTTAATTGCAGGCTGGCTGTAACGCACACCGTGATGCTCTTCATAGTATGGTTTAAGTCCCTTCAAGATAGCCATACACTCATCAGTGGTCGGCTCCGGAACATCAATTTTCTGGAACCGACGAGAGAGAGCACGGTCTTTCTCAAAATGGTTCTTGTATTCTTCATAGGTAGTAGAACCAATGCATTTAATGCCGCCACTGGCCAGAACTGGCTTAAGAATATTAGACGCATCCATAGAACCACCTGTGGTTGCACCTGCACCTACAATAGTATGGATTTCATCAATAAAGAGAATTGCGCCTTCAATCTTTTTAAGATCCTGAATAACGCCTTTTAGACGAGACTCAAAGTCTCCGCGGTATTTGGTTCCGGCAAGCAAGGCGCCCATATCAAGAGCATAGATCTGTGAATCATGAAAGCTGTCAGGAACATTACCATCAACAATACGAACGGCAAGCCCTTCTGCAAGTGCAGTCTTACCAACACCAGGTTCACCCACAAACAAAGGATTGTTCTTACGGCGTCTGGCAAGTACCTGAATAGTGCGTTCCAGCTCTGACTTCCTGCCTATAAGAGGATCAATTTCTCCCAGTTTGGCCTTCTCGGTAAGGTCAACACAGAACTCTGCCAAAGAGTCTGTGCGGGATTCATTCATGCCTTCTTCGCCCATCATAGCCCATTCATTTCCATCCATCTCATGAGAGACAACTTCTAGAATGTCTAAACGGGTAACTTCCATATGACGCAGGAAATACAATGCGTAGGAATCTTCTTCCTCAAACATTGCTGCAAGCACATCACCGATTTCTACAACATCGCGACCAGAAGCCTGCATCTGCATTGCTGCACGCTGCAAGACTCTCTGAACGCTGATAGTACGGATAATCTCAGTAGGGACATCTTCCGGCAACGGTTCAAGGTGTGATGAAAAAAAGACTTCTATACGATTTAACAAAGACGGCACATCCGCACCGGCCTGTTCTAAGATATAGTACCCTTGGTCTTCCTGTGCGATACCGTACAGAAGGTGTTCAAGGGTGAGAAATTCGTGATTTCGTTCCTGTACTTCATGAACAGCATTTGCAATAGCCTGTTCTAAATGCGTACTCAGCATATTATACCTCTTCCATTGTACATTTTAGAGGATAGCCAGCTTCTTTCGCGCGGGCACGGACAATTGCAATCTTCGTTTCTGCAACTTCAGCAGTATAGATTCCACATTCTCCGACACCTTTTTCGTGAATGCTCAGCATAATCTGTGTTGCTTGCTGAGTGGTTTTCCGAAACACTTCAACAAGGATTAAAATGACAAAATCCATTGTGGTATAATCATCATTATGCATGAGCACTCGAAACTTGCGAGGCTCTTTCAGTTCGTCTTCAAGCAGAATATCAGAATCTAAGTCAGGTCTATGGTGTTCAGCCATAATGAATCCATTACTCGTAATTATTTATTAATGCCAAATAGGAAGAAAACAATCTGCACCCAAAACGTATTTCCCTGTGTTCTTCCTTACAAGGTGTTCAGCAGGTTCTGGCATTCTTCATCAGTAAAATAGAAACTATCTTGCGAAGCAAGATTGTTTCTCTCGCGATACGCCCTATGAAGCTCGTGATATGTAGCCGTTGAGGCATTTTCCCTCGGCAACGAAAGCTTATCCGCTAGAACAAAAATATCATCGCGTTCGCCTTCCAACTCAATAACAGTTTCAAATGAAAGTTCATCAATACAAATTTCTACATTATCGAGCGTCCACTCTTCGCGCATTTTATCATAACGGAAGGCACCTTCGTATCCGAGCCCTTCGAGGATAGCATACGTTCCCTCAAAGCTCTCGACTTTTGTTTCTCGCTCGTCGTATATTTTTACATCTTCAGGCATGTCACCTTTTGGCGGAAGTTTCAATGTAAGAACTGTCTCATGCTCATTTTTCCACTGCTTTGTTCTCAACCGTAACAGCTTGCCAGCATTTTTCATATCACGCTCAGGAGAATCAAAAACAACATTACGCTCTAGATGTCTTCCTTTACACAAACCACCGAGTGCTGATAGTTTCTCGCGCACCAATACAGGATCAATATGTATAAATTTCAGTTCGATTTCGAACGCCATATAGTTACTTCCCGATTTTTTGTTATCATAATCAAGGAAACAGCATGACTAAGATCATCTTACTGTTTTGTGCCGGGGGGCTGGGGAGTTTAAGCCGTTATTTACTCTCTGGAGTATTTCAACGTGCCATAAACATCAGTTTTCCAATTGGCACATATCTCGTCAACATTATCGGCTGCTTCTTGTTCGGCCTTATCTGGGCATACGCACAAGATAGACTCTCTCTTTCACCGGACTTCCGTGCAATTGTACTCACTGGTTTTATGGGCGCCTTCACCACATTCTCAACTTTTATTTTTGAATCTACTGCCCTTCTAGACTCAACGCAGTGGCCATACTTTCTCTTAAATGTTGTAGGACAAATAATTACTGGAGTTATCCTTCTAAAATTTGGCCTCTCTCTTGGCAAACTTTTGTAGGAGAATACAATGCATCACTTACAAGGCACCGTTCAACGGCTAAGTATTTACATCAGTGAAAAAGACCAGTTTGAAGGGAAAAGCCTATACGAAGTCATCATGGAACAGGCAAAAGACTCCAATCTGGCAGGAGTTTCTGTCTTCCGCGGACTATACAGCTACGGCAGAGACAAAAAGATACACTCCATGGGCATTTTGCGTATTTCAGAAGACCTCCCCCTTCTTATACAAATTATCGACACAAAAGAGAACATTCAAAGCTTTATTCCGAAATTAGAGCAATTCACTGCAGAAGCTCTTATTCTGCAAGAAGACGTAACAATAGTTGCACCCAAGACTAAATCTTAAAATAAAAAAAGCTCAACGATCTGCAAGAAATGCATACCGTTGAGCTTTTTTTATTTTTTTCAGGTAAGACTATAAGATCGCTGCTTTAATAGCCTCAATACCTTCTTTTTCTACGAACTTAGAAATACGTACTCGTTTGCCGGAGTTTTCACGGTAGTACTCAAGGAACTTTTCAATAAGAGCCCAAGCTTCTTCCTGAGTGAGGTCTTTTGCAAGAGTATCACCAATGCGAGGACGAGGACCAGAGTTACCCCCTACAACAACTTCCCAGCCTTTTTTGGTGCCGATAATACCGATATCACGTACCCGACTTTCGCCACAGCACATTGGACAACCAGAGACACCAAACTTAACTTTTGCAGGGAATGGCTTGCCGTACAGCGCTTCTTCGATTTCAAGGCCAAAACCGAGAGAGTCCTGCACGCCAAGTTTACAGACTGCTGTACCAGGACATGCCTGAACGTAATGTACGCAAAGCTCTGTAGCACGGCCCACTTTCCACTTAAGCTCTTCCCAAATTGGTTCAACCTGCTCTTCTTTCATACCAACAAGAGCCATGCGCTGGCCGGAAGTAATTTTAATAATCGGCACTTCGTACTTACGACACACATAAGCGATCGTTTCAAGAACGTCTGGAGTCAGCATACCTGCCGGGGTACGAGGAACGATTGCATATGTTTCTTTATCGCGCTGTAAAATTGCACCATCTGGAGTAGTCATATCTCACCTTCTTAATAGTTATTTTTCTTATAAGACGATTACAAGCATGCATTAAAAGAACTTTTTTATTCTCTGTATATGTTGCGCTTTTACACTACAGCTTTGCCACTGTCCATGCTTAATAGGAATTATACTCGATTAAGAAAGGATTCCCTTTCCTCCGAAGAAAATTTTTGCTTCATGCACGGCGGAAAGTCATTCTCACTTAATCCATACTCATTCTTCAACCAATACCAAAAACAAACAGTCAGCTACTTATTGTCACGCATTGCTTACGGACAATTAAAAAAATAGCCCACCAACTGTTTGATCGATCAGTTCAATATTCTTCTAATTTATAATCAAGCAATCTGCAACTGTTTGAAGATGTTGCAGATTTAAGACAAGACACGGAACACCATCAGCCTTAATTGAAACACCTGAAATCATTTCAATATGTTCATACAAAAAGCCTACTGGCTTTACGGCAGCCTGTAGTTCACCTACCACTCCGTCAACAATAAGTCCAAATGTGCCAGACAACGATTGGATGATAACACATTGTTCATTTTCTGCTCTGCCATCTAACTCAACATACTCACGAAGACGAACACATGGAATAGTCTCACCACCAAGAATGACCTTGTTTTCTTTTGCTTCAACGCCCATGCGAGGATTGCAGTCAACACATTCTGAAATCTGGTTCATTGGAACAAGGTACTGCTCATCCCCACACTGCACGATTAAACCTTCGATCATTGCTTTGGTCACAGGGAAGCTCACTTTTACGCAAGTCTCTCCTTGATATCCTTGTTCAACAGCCATGGCTCCATGCAACGCAAAAATTTCTGCCTGCAATCCAAGCAATGCTTCAGAAATTTGAATATTATCGCGTCCAGACAAAACAGTGCTGCCCGTATGCTTCAAGAACAACAGCACGTCTGTTCCGGAGTATTCGACAGAGAGCGAGATCATTGCTGGATCATTAGCAGAAAGAACTAAGGAAATACTTGAAGAAAAATATGCTGACAATGCGTCTGTTAAAGCCTCTGCAACAATCGCATCCACTTGAACATCAGCACCCTGCACACTAAATTCTATTTGCTTACTCATAGCTTGAACTGCATCTTCAAGCCATTCCTTTACAGCAATCAGTGACGGTTCCAAGGATACCATTCGTAATTCAAGTGCAGAATCACGCAGCACGCAGTACAGCCTGTCAAACTCATCAGCCATGCTGCGCAGCAAATCATCTTCATGTGTCAGAGCATAATCATACAACTTTGACTGTATGCCAGACAACTCACTCACATGCGAGATAAGCCTATCAAGTTTTTCCTCTTGCTGAGCTGATCGCTGTTGGCTGTAATCAGAAAACTTTTTAGACGCCAAAATCTCTGTGAAACAAGTAATAGAAGATATGTCTTTTCCTGATGCAGGAACATCCATATCGCCTTCAAGAGAAGGAACAAGTTGATCGCAAACTTTGGCTATATAAGAGGCGCTGCTTCCATTTGATATCACATCGGGGAGCTCAATTTCGTCAGCAGTACCACGTGGTGCATTAAGCGAAAATTCTAACTCTGAGATTGGAGAAGTAATTTCCAGATTCAATAATTCATTTTTTGCATCATCAACTTCACAAAAAATATCTGGTGCACTTGAATGGCTGTCTTGTGATTCCTCTGGAAAATGAAAGGATTTCTCCGGTGGCTCAACATCACTGGCCTGAGAAATGGGAGCTACTTCATTGTTCGAAGAATGCTGGGGAACCTCTTGAATGAGTAGAGGTTGCAATAAATTTTGCAATCCAACAGCAATTTCAGAAATATCTGCATGCCCACGTCCAGCGAAAGACAAAAAGTATTGAGAGAAAAATGCAGTAGCATCTTTGCTATGCTCGCTTTCAATAATACCAAGCTGGCTTACTTCTGCTGAACCAAGAGATTCAAACACAGGACAGGTTGGCTCTACCCCTTCCTGTAATGGGCTTTGTATTAAAACGTGATATTGCAAATACCGTTTGCCAACCGTGTATTCGTCCAAAGCTGGAAGAGCAGTCAGTTCCGGTAAGTAAAAAATAGTCCCCTGTTCTTTATGAGCAGCAAATATTGAAGCCGGAGTTTCATTGGCAAGATCAGATTGTAATGTCAGACGCACATAGAACATGGTGCACAATTGACTATCAGTATTGGCATGAGCAGAAGTAGCAGCCAACTCTGAGTGATTCAGGTAACCAGCAGCGCTGTCACACTGTATTCGAACGTCATCTAACATTACATTTAACCTTTATTTCCAGAAGAATGTAACACTCAACTTTCCCGTGCCCACGATAGTGAAAAACTCGCAGAAAAAGCGGCAAAAAAAACACCAAAACTCGCTAGGAGATTTTGGTGCATTGCTGCATACCAAAGCATCTACACAAAACAACGTGCCGATGCGCCGCTATCCATTTTTACTAAAAAGAGCTTCCTGCAACTGAACAATAGTGCGTAAGCCTGTTTCGGGCTCACTCTCAGGACATAATATAGGACGGTATCCAAGTCTAGCAGCCTGACGATGCCTGATGTCGTGAGAGGCTACTGGACGTATCTGTCCGTTCAAATCAACCTCTCCCCATAATACAGATTTAGAAGGAAGGGGAAGATCGTAAAAAGATGAAAGCACGGCTGCGATCAACGCAAGATCCATTCCCGGATCCTGAAGTTTCATCCCGCCTCCGACTTTCGCATAAATATCTACTTCTGCAAAATTTAAGCGAAGACGCTTCTCCAGCACTGCAAGCAGCAAGTGCAACCTATTAACATCAAAGCCAAGCCCTGTACGACGCGGAATAGAAAGGTAACTACGGCTCACAAGCGCCTGAACTTCAACAGCAAAAGGCCGCTGACCATCAACAGCCATCACAACAGCTGTGCCGGAAAGTTGTGGATCACGCGCACCTAGAAAATAGGTTGAAGGATCATCGATGATCTGCATGCCATCCTGAACCATTTCAAAAACAATAAGTTCCTGATTAGGACCAAAACGGTTTTTAATAACACGCATCATACGGTACATCTGCCTGCGATCGCCTTCAATGGAGATTACAGTATCCACCATATGCTCAAGAAGCTTAGGACCGGCAAGCTGTCCATCTTTTGTCACATGCCCAACAAGCAGTAAAGATGTACCTACTCGCTTACAGGTTTCGATAAGCTCTATAGATACAGCACGAACTTGAGTCACACTGCCTGGCAAACCTTCTACACGGAGTGAGGAAATAGTCTGTACAGAATCCACTATCAACAAATCCGGTGGATTTGCTGACTCAAGTACAGGCAGGACATCATCTAATTTGGAAGTGGAAATTGCAGTAAGATTTTCATCTAGCGCATCTAGTCGAGCCGCGCGTGCTCGAAGCTGTCCCAGCGATTCCTCACCGGAAACATACAGCACATTCCTACCAGACTCTGCAACACTACCCGCCACTTGAAGTAGCAGAGTAGATTTGCCGATACCAGGCTCACCACCAATCAGTAGGGCTGCACCTGGAACAAGACCAGAACCGAGAATGCGGTCCAGTTCAGCCATCCCCGTTTCGAACGGAGTATGCTTTTCCTCTTTCACATCCCGAAGAGGGACAATGGCTGAACCAGAAGAGACTAAAGGAGTGGAACCACGCCTTTTGGCCTGCTCTTTAGAAACAGTGCGAGCCTCAAGAGTGTTCCACTCCTTACATTTCGGACATTGTCCACGCCATTGTGCAGCTGAAGCCCCACAAGCGGAACAAATATATATTTCGCGAGTTTTCACTATAAGCTACTGAATAGGAGGATTTTTTGCTTCAACAACCTTCACACCAAACTCTGCTACATTTTTTGGAGGATCATAAAATACAACCATAAAATGAACAGATTTTGTTGGCATTACATTGGTGTTGTTGGTTAAAATCTCAACTTTATTGTTCAGAGCATCAGCGAGCTCTTCTTTGGCTAATACCTGAAGCTGGAATAAAGAAACACCGGAACCACCAAGCTGCTGCTTACTAGCAATTGCTACGTTGTTTGCATCATATAAAGTGGCTTCAACCTTAATGAGTTCCTTAGGAACACCAAAACGATTTTCTGCATCACCTTCGATAACAAAAACCTGACCGATCTTCTCATTCGTAATGTAATACTGACTAATATTTTTGAGCGAAATTCGAGAAACGTCATTCGCTACTGAAGTGGGTAAACTCTCAGCCTTTTCTTCCATTGGCAGAAAACGCTTAACAAGATCAGGTGCTAAATACCATACACCTGCGCAGGCCCCCCCCAGCAGAGTAAGGATAAGGAAAAAGATAAGGCATCCCTTGCCTGACTTTTCCTTCTTCTTAGGTTCGCCAAGCCCAAATGTCCCCTCCCCTCCAATAAGCGTATCAGTATCTCCCTCAGGAGCAATAGTCTCTTTCGCTTCAAGCGATTCAACGAAAGGATCTTCTTGAGGTTCTACTTCAACATTGTGCTCTGGAGTTTGAATAAGAGAAAAAACTTCGTCGCATACAGTACAACGAGCCTGCGCTCCCTCTTTGAACATTTCATCTGGAAGACTGAACTTTGTAGAACAATTTGGACAGGTAATGTGCATAACGCTTCCCAATTACGTTTCAAAAACCGTTATTCGATCACAGTTGCTTCGTAAATAGCTCCCAACTCACGATATTTTTCAGCGTAGTCCATTCCATACCCGACAATAAACCCTTTTTCCAGAGTAAAACCAGGATAGTCAACAACGACATCAATTTCGCGACGCTCAACTTTTTCTACAATAGAAGCAAGCTTAAGGGATTCTGCACCTCGAGCTTTAAGCTGAGACATGAGGAAGGAGATAGTATGACCAGTGTCAACAATGTCTTCCACGATGAGAACATGTTTTCCATCAATGGAAACTTCAAGGTCTTTTGTGAAAGAAACTGTTTTAGAGCTAGTTGTACCTTTGCCGTAGCTGGCACAACGCACAAAATCTATTTCGGGTTTAACGGTCAGATGCTTTAATAAATCTGAGAAAAACATGAAAGCACCTTTGAGCACACAGACGACTACAAGGTCTTTACCTTCAAAGTCTTTGTTAATCTGTGCTGCAAGCTCTTTAACACGTTCCTGAATCTGTTCTTCGCTATAAACTACTTTAAGTTCCTTGATTTCCATTAACTCTCTCCAGAATCATCTGGTTGTATCTCGATGAGCATGGCGATTTCGTCACACTCGGGGAATTTTGGACAATTAACACAGTCTGCCCATATTTTTTGAGGCAGTACTTCCTTCGACACTTCTACGAAGCCTTGCTTCTGAAAAAAGGCATCTTGATATGTGAGAGTGAAGATTTTGTAAATACCTAATGTGCGAGCTTCGTCTAAACATGCTTCTACAAGCATACGACCATACCCGCCGCGACGAACACTTTCATCAACTATGAGCGAACGAATTTCTGCCAATCCGTCCCAAACAATGGAAAGAGCCGAGCAACCAATAATGTCCCCCCCGTCACCAGGGTCTAAGACGTTAAACTCTCGCAGGCTATTGTACAACTGAGTTAATGAACGAGGAAGAAGGATACCTTGAGTAGAACACGTTAACAGCAGGTGATGAATTACCTTCACATCCCGCATCTGTGCTTTGCGAATAAACGGCTCAGACATTATTTCTATTTTTCCTTTAAAACTTCATCCACAAGCTTTTTCAAATCCTCGAAGGTCACAGGGCCTACGTGATCGACAACAAGCTTGCCTTTAGTATCATACACAAGAAGACGTGGAATGGACTGAATCCCAAACGTTTCATATACATCAGATTCTGCTACATGGACCGGATAATTCAGCCCAAACTCTTTCACTGCTTTTTCAGCAAGTGCCACGTCTTCATCTACTGAAATTCCAATCAACAACAAATCGTCATCAGAAAACGCAGCACGCGTCTTTACTAAATCCGGCATCTCTTCACGACATGGCGGACACCATGAAGCCCAAAAATTCACAACCGTAACTTTGCCTTTACCACTATTAATAAGTTTAATCACTTCGACAGTATCAACTTTCTTCAGTGGTTCAGCTACGGCTGACTTCGCCCCGAAAAGGACAGATATCGCCATGCATAATAATGCAATGTGAATTACGGATTTAATAGATTTCATGCTGACTATTTCTCCTCTAAAAACGATTGTGCGACTCGTACAGCTGAAACTGCATCTTCAGAGTAGCCATGGGCACCGATTGTCTCAGCAAAAGCAGCAGTAACAACAGCACCGCCGACCATTACTTTCACATCATCCATGCCACGTTCTTTCAATAAGGACACAGTATCTTCCATACGCACCATTGTTGTTGTCATCAAAGCAGAAAGCCCAATAATTTTTGCACCTTGCTCTGCGGCTGCATCTACAATTGTTTCCGCTTTAACGTCTTTACCAAGATCAATGACATCAAAACCATGGTTGCCAAGCATTAAGCATACGATATTTTTTCCAATATCATGAATATCGCCTTCAACTGTTGCCATGATTACTTTAGGACGGACGGCTGCTGCAGCATCCTTCTCCAACAAAGGACGAAGCAAAGAAAAACCGTGCTGCATAGTTTCAGCAGACCGAAGCAGCTGTGGAAGGAAATACTCTTTACGCTCATACTTTACACCCACTTCTGTAATAGCTGGAATAAGCATACCGTTCACAATTTCAAACGGTTCAATGTTCTTTTCCAGTTCAGCTTCAATCAAGCCGAGAACAGCATCTTTGTTGCCCTTCACGACAGCTTCAAAGACAGTGGTTGCGGCACTGCTGGAAACAGAGCCTCCGGCAACAACAGTACCGGCCCCAGATTTCCAGTCAGTATAACCAGCAATAAAACGTTCAGCATTTTCATCACGGCCAAGCAGAACCTCAGAAGCCGCAAGTGTCTCACAGATCTGCGGGTTACCCGGATGTGCAATGCAGGAGCTCAAACCTTTTGCTACAGCCATAGCAAGGAAAGTACCGTTCAATAACGGTCTGGCCGGTAATCCAAAAGAAATATTAGAAAGCCCGATAGTAGTCGGCAAGCCAAGCTTCGTACAGTACTCTACTGTTTCAAGGCATGCTAACGCCGCTTCTGGCTTGGAAGATACAGCAAGAGCAAGAACATCAACAATAACAAGACGACGCGGGATACCAAGAGCGTCTACTTTTTCCAACATATTATCGATGATTGCGACACGGTCCTTCGCCGCCACTGGCAGTTTGCTGCCTGTGAGAGGAAGCATAATGAAAGGCGCACCGTATTTCTTACACAAAGGCCCCAACCGTTCCAAACGACCTTCTTCACCACTAATAGAGTTTACCAGCGCAGACGCAGGATAAACCTTTAATGCAGCTTCAACCGCGTCCATGTTCGAAGAGTCAATAGAAAGCGGTACAGGGAACTGGGATACCAACTTTTCTAACAGCTCTGGCAGAATGACAGTCTCATCAACCATTGGCGCGCCCACATTCACGTCAAGAACAGGGGCTCCGCAGTCGAGCTGCTCCTGAGCAAACATCAATGCGGATGTCAGCTGACCATTCTGAAGTTCGGCAATCAGCTGTTTTTTTCCAGTTGGGTTAATACGCTCACCAATAATACGAGCAGGATGATCTTTGCCGAAACGAACGGCCTGTGAACGGGAGGTCAGGCATAAGCAATCATTCACGCGAAGAACAGGTTTAGCAGTCAGCCCATCAACAGCTGAAACTAAAGCCGCGATATGATCAGGGGAGGTACCACAGCAGCCACCAAGGCAACGGGCACCCATTTCTGCAAACACCTTAGTCTGTGTAGCAAAAGATTCTGGATCAAGACGGAAAACTGTATTGCCATCTTCATCAAGTTCAGGAAGACCAGCGTTAGGCATAACCAGCACTGGAACTGTTGAGTATTCAAGCATCTCCTGCACTACAGAAACCATCTGTTCTGGCCCTGCACTACAGTTTGTTGCAACAAAATCAACGCCCATGTTAAGCATGGTTTCAACAAATACTTCCGGAGAAGAACCTGTCAGAGACATGCCGTTTTCGAACGTCATGGATGCGCCCACAGGCAGGTCGCATACTTCACGCACTGCCACTACAGCCGCACGTAATTCTGCTACATCAAAATGAGTTTCACAAATAACAAGATCAATACCACCCTCTACAAGGCCAGTAATCTGATCTTTGTATGAATTAACAAGCTCAGAAAACTCAACATCACCCAATGGGCGCAAAAAATGTCCGGTAGGACCAACGCTACCTGCTACATAAACTTCTCTACCGGATTCAACGGCTGCACGCTTGGCAGCAGCTGCCATTTCGCGGTTAAAACCAACAACATCGATACCTTCCGGAAGCTTATATGAAGTTCCGCCAAAAGTATTAGTAGTAAGAACTGTAGCACCGGCATGGGCATAGTCACTATGAACCCCCTGCAAAACATCAGGGTTTGACATACACCAGACTTCCGGACTTACACCGGCTGTCAACCCGCGTGCTTGCAGCATTGTTCCCATTGCACCATCGAAAAATATAAACTCACCAGAAGACAAGGCACTACGAAAATCTGCCACAAACAACTCCTAAACGTGTCCAAAAAGTATTTTCGCGCCACACACGGCGTCAAATCATTAATTTAAGAAAGTATTGCTCTACTGAAAAACATTGAAAAGAACAAACAAAAACTATATAGTTTGTTATTGGTAAATAGCACGTATCCACACGGTTAACCAGACATAGATACTGCGTAACAACAGTGTTTGTGCCAAGCCATAAAGGATTATATAAAAACAGGATTATGACCAAATCTAAAAACAACACTAAGAATTCCCTTGAAGACAACAATGCAACTGATGTCGAAACTCTCGACATAGAAGATTCTGACGAAGAGGAAAGCTTAGATATTGATCCTGTTATCGATATTACAGAAGAAGACGACAGCGAAACGCCTGACACCTTGCCGGTATTCGTAGATAAAAGCTCTTCTGCGCGCGCTCGCTCAACCGACTCCCTGAGTACATATTTACGCGAAATCAGCAAGTTTCCCATGCTCAAACCTGACGAAGAGTTTGAATTAGCCAAACGTGTGCAGGAGAATAACGACTCAGATGCTGCGTTTCGTCTTGTTTCCTCCCATCTCCGCCTTGTTGTTAAAATTGCAATGGACTTCCAGCGCCGCTGGATGCAAAACGTTCTCGACCTGATTCAGGAAGGCAACGTTGGTCTTATGCGCGCAGTTAACAAGTTTGACCCTGATAAAGGCATCAAATTCTCCTATTATGCTTCCTTCTGGATTAAAGCATACATTCTAAAATTTATTATGGATAACTGGAGACTTGTAAAAGTTGGTACTACGCAGGCTCAGCGAAAACTGTTCTACAATCTTAACAAAGAACGCCAGCGTCTGATCTCTCAGGGGTTTGATCCAGACGCTGCCATGCTGTCAAAAAAACTCAATGTCTCAGAAGAACAGGTCGTTGAAATGGAACAACGTCTGGATGCTTCTGACATGTCACTTAACATTCCGGTTGGGGATGACACAGGTGGCGCCACTAAAATGGACTTTCTGCCTGCCCTCGGCCCAGGCATTGAAGATGTTCTTTCAGATCATCAAATGGCTGAAATGCTTACTCAAAAAATTAGCGAGATTGAACACAAGTTCAACGATAAGGAACTTGAAATCCTGCACAAACGATTATTGTCTGATGATCCGGTAACGCTGCGTGAAATCGGAGAACAGTTCGGCATTACACGCGAACGAGTCAGACAAATCGAGGCACGATTGCTGCAAAAAATTCGTGATCACTTATTTAAGGAAATTAAAGACTTTTCCAAAGATTGGATTCAGCGCTAGGGGTATTCCAGCTACCCCAAACATTTATCCCTAATATGGACTTTAACTATGCGTACAAATAACAAACGCTTTCGTTCTGTTATCATGTTCTGCTGCGCGCTGTTGCTCGTCTCCGGTTGTGCTGCAAATATGCCTGAGCCGCAGACTGCAACTTCCCAAGTACTTAATGCAGATGCTGCAACAACCTATCACTACCTTCTTTTTGAGGAAGCTGCGAGAAACAACGACTACCGCAAAGCTGAAGACGCGCTAGCAAAACTCCTGACACTGTCGCCTCCGCCGGAATTGTATGTCGAAGCTGTTACATTTCACCTTCGCAACAACAGGATCATTACCGGTCGCAAGGTAGCGATCCAGGGCACAAAAGCATTTCCTGATAACTTTCGATTAGTGCTGCTCAAAGCAGAATCCTATCGACTGGAAGACAAACTGGAACGTGCAGTTGAGGTGTTAAGAGACTATTTAGAAAAACACCCAAAATCAGATGATGCGTTTCGCGCAATCGGACTGCTTTATTTTGACAGTGGCAAATTTCCTGAAGCCGTTGATGCCTTCCGTGAAAGTGATGAAAAAAAGCGCTCTCCCATCACTCGCCTATACCTTGCAAAAGCACTCATCCAGCTTAAAAAATATGATGACGCTGAAAAAGAATTACTCAGCGCAACTGAACAAAAAAACAATATACTCGAGACATGGTCTGAACTGGCACGCCTCTACGAACTAAAACAAGATTATGTTCTGGCAGAACAGGCATACGAGCAACTTATTACTGCTGACACTTCAAATGAAATTAGCTGGCTGCGTCTTATCAACCTTAACCTCAAGCTCAACAATCCGGCTAAGGCTGTTGAACTTGTGGAAATAGGCCCTGCATCTGACGAATTCACACTAGAAGCAGCTACAATCTTTATTAGTGAAGGATTCTACAAAGAAGCTAAAACAATGCTTGAGCCATTTGCTGAAGCCAAAAGGCCTGTTGAAGTTTTCTTCCACCTCGCACTCATTGCTTTTGAATACGAAAAAAATCTCCCAAAGGCTCTTGAGTTGTTGAACAACATCCCACAGGGCAATCCTACTTGGACAAAAAGTTTAGAATTTAGAAGCCGGCTTATGTACGAACTGGGCAAAACAGATGAAGCTATTGCGCTGGTTCAATCTGCCCGCGAGCGAGACCCAAGAAGTCGATTCATTCTTGAACTTGAAACTGAATTATTAATGGCAGCCAAACGCCCAAAGGACGCGTTAAAAACCATTAATTCAGCACTCAAAACTTGGCCCGACGATCAGGAATTACTGTTTACCAAGGGATCGATTTATCATTCCATTGGTGAGAAAAAACTTGCACTTGAAACCATGGAGCAAATCATCAGTAATGATCCTGAATACTTCAAGGCGCTGAACTTTGTAGGCTACACTCTTGCTGAGATGGGAAAAGATCTCGATCGTGCACTGGTGTTAGTTCGCACTGCTGCGACCCTTGCACCAGGCCAGCCATATATCCTTGATTCGTTAGCGTGGGTTTATTTTTTACGTAATGATTACAAAAACGCATGGACATATATTACCCAAGCCGTAACTCTTGGAACTAACGATCCAACCATTTGGGAACATTACGGTGACATTGCCAAGCAGCGCGGAAATATAGTTGAAGCCCAAAAAGGCTATGAAAATGCGCTCAGACAACACAGTAATCCGGCGTTAATCAAACAAAAGCTCAAGGACTTATAAATGAAAAGACTGCTCCGTCTGGCTTCTGTTCTTTTCAGCATTCTTTTTCTGACCGCCTGTGCGCAGCGCGCACCACAGATACGCATAGACCAGCAGGCACCGCAAACTGAAGCCCAACGAGTATGGGCAAAATACCGTGCAAATGCTGAGCAAAAATCATCAGCAAGGCCATTCAGCCTGAGTTCATCTTTTCGTTTCAAGACTCCGGACTCAAGCAATCGGGCATCATTACGAGTTTGGGGAAATGGTCAAGCTCCTGCCCGTATAGACATCCTTGGGCCATTCGGATCCGTGGTCGCCAGCTTGCGCCTCAGTGAGACCCGATCAGTAGTCTATGAACCGGAAAGCAAACGTGCGGTCTATTCTGATTCAGGACAAAATCTATTCGTGCGCCTGGGGCTACCGGTACCGGTATCTGTTCAGGACATCATCGCACTCTTGCGCGGTAACTACGAAAAGCTTTTCCCAACAACATATGACACTGCCTACGTTGAAGGGACTTCTAATATTGCGTATACATTCTCTTCACAGTCGAAGAGTAATAACACGTCACAAACATTGACGGATGGCGTCCTTGTCTTAAATAAACAAGGACTTCCTGTTGTCTGGGAGCAAAAAGATAAGTCCATGTCCATCTCTTTTGAGAAATACGACAAAGGACTACCTAACAAGATTAAAGTGTTTGCCGGAACAGAAAGAAGTGCACTCTTTTTAATCAAAGAACGCACAACTCCGGTAAGCCCATTTGAGCCACAAGCACTTGATCTTGTACTACCACCAGACACTAAACTTGAACAAATGAGACCAATGCTTTAAGCACTGGAACTTTTTACTGTATGGTACATACTGCTTACCCGATTAATACGCAGTAACCACCGCAATATGCTCTGAAGCATTGCAAACTATACGAGGGAACAATGTCTGACAATTCTGCACCTGAGAAAGAAAAATCTGTTTTCGAAAACCTTTGCTTTGGAATTTCCGTCTGGAAACAGAACATAAAACGCATGTTTTCTGACATTCTTCATTCTTTTGAGATAAAGCAGCTTGAAAAGCGTTTAGAGCAAGAGTATGCAGCACTCGGCAAGGTGACTTCCTACCATCTTGAGGAACATGAAGATAAACCTGCTGTTCCGTCTTTTGAAATGACAAGCGCTGCAAAACAGATAAGCTTCTTAAAAGAAGAAATTGCGCGCCTTAAAGAAGCGCACAAGCAGGACGCATAACTCGGCGATTACGCCGCGAGTAACATAGAGGTAACAATGTCTAAGAAAGTATTTATCGGCGCGGATCATGGTGGCTATTCACTTAAAGTCGCTCTCGTAGAACACCTTACTAAGAAAGGCTACGATGTTGCAGACATGGGCTGTTACTCCACCGAAAGCACAGACTACCCAATGTACGCAGAAAAAGTTTGTACAAAGGTTCTGGAAGAAAACGCGCTTGGTATTCTTGTTTGCGGCACTGGCATCGGCATGTCCATGGCTGCCAACCGTATTCCGGGCATTCGTGCTGCGCTTGCAACTAACGAATTCCATGCTCGCCTTACCCGCCAGCACAACAACGCAAACGTACTTTGCCTTGGCGAACGTGTTACTGGCCCTGGCGTTGCAATAAACCTTGCTGAAATTTTCATTGAAACCGAATTTGAAGGCGGCCGTCACCAGCGTCGCATTGACCAGTTCGACAAAGCGTAGAAGGAATCCTACGACCATGCAGCTCTACAATACTCTTAAACATAAGAAAGAGACGTTTACTCCTCTCACAGAAGGCAAAGTGAATATGTATGTATGTGGCATCACCGCATACGACCTTTGTCACATTGGTCACGCTCGATCTGCAGTGGTTTTTGACGTTCTCGTTCGCTACCTTCGCAGCACTGGTCTTGAAGTTATGTTTGCACGTAACTTCACCGACGTTGATGACAAAATCATCAAACGCGCTAACGAAGAAGGCCTGAGCAGCAAAGAGATCGCAGAAAAGTACATCCAGACTTTCTATGAAGACATGGATGCACTTAATGTTCTTCGTGCCGATATTGAGCCAAAGTGTACTGAACACATTGATGACATGATCACTATGTGTGAAGACCTCATTGCAAAAGGCAAAGCATACTCTACTGAATCCGGCGACGTATACTTCCGCGTTCGTGAATTCAAAGACTACGGTAAGCTTTCCGGCCGTGATGTTGACGACATGCGCTCTGGCGCACGCATTGCACCGGGTGATGAAAAAGAGGATCCACTTGATTTTGCACTTTGGAAAGGCGCAAAACCAGGTGAACCTTCATGGGAAAGCCCTTGGGGCGCTGGGCGTCCAGGCTGGCATATTGAATGCTCTGCTATGAGTCATCGCCATATGCCTTTGCCTCTGGATATCCACGGCGGTGGACTTGACCTAATCTTCCCGCATCATGAAAACGAAATCGCACAGAGCGAAGCTGCTACTGAAAAAGAGATGGCTCGCTTCTGGGTTCATAACGGTTTTGTACAGATTGACTCTGAAAAGATGTCCAAATCTCTCGGTAACTTTAAAACCATCCGAGACATTCTGGAGTCATACCTTCCAGAAGTGCTTCGTTTCTTCTTACTGACCAAGCACTACCGCAGCCCTATCGACTTTAGCTTTATCGCTATGGACGAAGCTGAAAAGAGCATTAAACGTATTTACGAAACTAAGCTCGCTGTTCGTAACGAACTCAACAAGTCCAAGTGGAGCAAAGCAGCTCTTCCTGAAGACATTGTAAAAGAATACGAAGAACAAAACGCTGCATTTGATGCTGCTATGGCTGATGATATGAACACTGCAGGCGCAACCGGTCATATCTTCACCCTCGTTCGTCTTATGAACCGCATCATTGAAGATAAAGGCATGCGTAAATCCGAAGGTGCTAAAGCACTTTTCGAGCACTTCATTGCCGACTTCACTAAATGGAGCAACGTGTTGGGTATATTCGGCCTTGATGCAGAAGCTTTCCTGCAGGATCTTAAAATCAAGCGCGCTACCCGCAAAAACATCTCCATTGATGCCATTGAAGACCTTATGGTACAGCGTCTCGAAGCCCGAAAAAACAAAGACTTTGAAGCCGCTGATACTATCAGGGAAAAACTTACTGAATTGGGCGTAGATGTACGAGATACACCTGCAGGCCCTGTATGGGATGTAATCTAACTATGAAAAAAGCACTGCAACATTATCACACAACGAACAACGCTCCATTCTGGAAAAACCTCTTGTGCGCTCTTGTTGCAGTGCTTATTGTAGCCCTGCCGCCTGTTCAACTTGCAAAAGCAAATATTCTCGACACGTTCGGGAAATTCGGTGTTAAAGAAGAAGCTGAGCTTGGTAAAAAGTTCAGCATTCTCGTCAAATCTAGAATGCCGATCATTGAAGACCCAGAAATAGTCTCCTACGTAGAAGGAGTTCTCGACAGGCTTCAAGAACATATCCCACCCCAGCCATTCCCGTTTGAAGTTAATGTTATTGTGGACGACACCTTGAATGCCTTCGCGGTACCAGGGGGGTACGTTTTTGTTCACACAGGAATGCTGCTGGAAATGGAACACGAATCCGAACTTGCAGGCGTACTTGCTCACGAACTTGCTCACATCACACAGAGACATATTGCAAAGCGCATTGAAAAATCACAAAAAGTTCAATTAATAAGTCTTGTGGGAATGCTCGCTGGTGCGGTTCTTGGCGCAACAACTGAAAGTGGCTCAAATGTTACCGGCGGGCTCATCACCGGCTCTATGGCTGCGGGGCAAGCTGCCCTGCTTAACTACAGCCGTGATGATGAACGTGAAGCTGACCATATGGGACTTATTTACCTTACTGAGGCAGGATACAACCCAAAAGGCTTAGCTAACAGCTTTGCAAAAATCCGCAAACGTAAATGGCAATCCGGCTCCAACATGCCGACATACCTTTCCACTCACCCTGCTGTAGAAGAGCGTCAGGATTACTTAGCAGACCGTGTTGCATCTCTGCCTAAGGATTTGCAAGACCGCCCTGAAAATGACACCAAATTTAAACGAGTCCAAACCCTCGTTCGCTCCCAGTTCACCGATCCAGCAACTGCACTTACTTACTTCGCAAAACAGGAACAAACCCCATTAATCCTTATGGGACAAGGCATTGCAGCAGCAAGAATTAATAAAGTAAAACAAGCTGCCGACTTTTTTGAGCGTGCAGTGGAAGGCGCGCCAAAAGATTATTTAGTTCTCCGTGAGGCCGGTAAATTCCACTACACGAAAGGCGACACTAATAAAGCGATTTTTCTGCTTCAAAAAGCCGCTGTTCGAAATCCAGATGACCTGATGACCCTTTTCTACTACGCACGCTTATTAAACGATAAAGGTGATTCAAAAACAGCAGCAACATATTACCAGAAAATTTTACAAGTGCTTCCTGAAGACTCTGAAGTACATTTTTTCTATGGAAAAATGCTTGGACAAAGTGGCGACGAGTTCAACGGGCACCTACATCTTGCATACAGTGCTTTGTACCGGAACGACGCTAAGAAGACAGCATATCATATGAAAAAAGCTAAAGCGGTTGCTACTAATGAGAAGCAAACAGCGGCTCTTGAGTTACTTAAAAAACAACGTGATGAACGAGCTGCCTACTGGGAATAATTTTTTATGTTGCATACCAAACCAAGCAACACCATTCCCCTTTCTATCTGAATAACCTCGATTCACATTCGATAAGCATAATATAAGGATTTGTTATGGAACTTCGTGGAACAACTATTCTTGCTGTTAAAAATGCTAATGGCGTAGCAATGGCTGGTGACGGTCAGGTAACGCTTGGACAGTCTATTGTTATGAAACATCAGGCACGTAAGGTTCGCCGTATCTACCGTGAAAAAGTCATTGCCGGCTTTGCTGGTGCGACAGCAGATGCTTTTACTCTGTTCGAACGTTGCGAAGCTAAACTTGAAGAGTTTGGCGGTAACCTTCTCCGTGCATCTGTAGAAATGGCTAAAGACTGGCGTTCCGATAAGTACCTGCGTAAGCTTGAGGCAATGCTTATTGTTGCAGACGCTGAGTATATTTTTATCATCAGCGGTAATGGTGACGTAATTGAGCCGGACGACAACATCGCAGCAATTGGCAGCGGTGGCGCATATGCACTTTCTGCAGCACGTAGTTTACAGCGTCATACAGAAATGGATGCCGAAGACATTTGCCGCAACGCAATGGCTATTGCCGCCGAAATCTGCGTATTCACCAACGAGAACCTCACTGTCGAAACCATTAGCGCATAACACATGACCATCACACAGCCAGACTCTGTCACCCTGCGCGCAGGGTGTAAGATAAATCTTCATCTAGAAATTACAGGAGTTAGAGAAGACGGGTATCATGAGCTTGATACCCTCTTCTTTCCCCTTCAAGAGCCCTTCGACACCATTACGATTGCTAAAGGTTCTGCCGGAACAGGCCTAATACTTAATTGTCCTGCTCTCTCCATTCCCCCTGAAAAAAATATTATCTACAAAAGCTGGGAAAAATTTGGTGCAGCCACTGGCTGGAAACCAGATCTGAAGATTTCCGTTGAAAAAGGCATTCCAGACGGTGCAGGCCTTGGCGGTGGTAGCTCAGATGCTGCAGTTGTTCTCAATTATCTTAATAAATACTGCCCAAATAATGCACTGTCTGCCGATGCGCTGAACAAACTTGCAGCAACCATCGGCGCCGATGTCCCGTTCTTTCTTAATAACGTCCCAGCGCATGCAACCGGCATAGGTGATGTATTAACTCCATCAGATATAACATTAGAAGGATACTCTCTTGTTCTTATCTGTCCGGATGTGAGCATCTCCACCCCATGGGCTTTTGCGGCATGGGACAAAGCAATGCTTCAAGAGCCTAGCTGTAATAATAAGAAAGAATTCTTGACAACTGCAACTTCAAAAGATAGAAAGCACTCCTCTCGTGCCTTGTGGCTTTTTAATAGTTTTGAAGTGGTGGTATACTCGGCCTTTCCGAAGCTGCGGGCGTACAAAGATAAACTCATTGAATTTGGTGCCGTAGGCGCTGTCATGAGTGGAAGCGGTTCTAGCATCTTTGCTTTGTATAGAGAAATGGAACAGGCTGCTCGTGCTGCAACTGCCTTAAAGGCTGAAGGCGTTGCCACATATCTCCACCATCTGTAATTGTAATACTGGGACGTAGCCAAGTTGGTAAGGCATCGGGTTTTGGTCCCGACATTCGCGGGTTCGAGTCCTGCCGTCCCAGCCATTTTACAGATAACTAACTACAACCCCCAATATGGTACCATGAACGGCGATCTAAAAATCCTCACCGGCTCTTCCAATCCTGCGTTGGCAGAAGCAATCTGTAGCCACTTAGGCTGCGAGCTTACTCCAACCCTTTGTGAAACTTTCAGCGATGGCGAATGCCGCATCGAGATCGGTGCAAATGTACGAGGCGACGACGTATTTGTTGTTCTCTCTACTTCTGCTCCAGTTAACGATAACCTCATGCAGCTTTGCCTTATGCTCGACGCCCTCAAGCGTGCTAGTGTTGGCCGCGTGACTGCAGTCGTTCCTTACTACGGATACGCACGTCAGGATCGTAAAGTTGCTCCTCGTGCGCCTATCAGCGCAAAAGTTGTTGCGGACTTCCTGACTGCTGCAGGTATGGACCGCCTCGTAACCGTAGACCTCCACGCAGGCCAGATTCAGGGCTTCTTTGATGCTCCTGTAGACAACCTCTACGCTGCTCCTGTTATGCTTGACCGCCTCCGTGGAATCCAGAGCGAAAAAGGTGAAATTGTACTGGTTTCTCCTGACGCTGGTGGTGTTGAACGTGCTCGTGCTTACGCAAAACGTCTTAACGCCGGTCTTGCAATCATCGATAAACGTCGTGACAAGCCAAACCAGGCTCAAGCAATGCACGTTATCGGTGATGTAAAAGATAAAATCGCCATCGTTGTCGACGACATGATCGATACAGCAGGCACCATGTGCGCTGCTGCAGACGTTCTTATGAACAACGGTGCCAAAGAAGTTATGGCTTGTACCACTCACCCTGTTCTCTCAGGTCCTGCCATTGAACGTCTTTGTAACTCAGCTTTCACAAAAGTTTTTGTTACCGATACTATTGAGCTCGGTGACAAACTCAACCGTTGCGAAAAGCTTGAAGTACTCTCTATTGCAGGTCTTCTTGCTAAAGCAATTCATAATATCCACACGGAATCCTCCGTTAGCGTTCTTTTTGTTTAAAGAGCGCGTCTGCAGCGAGTGAAAAACCTCGTGGTGGAAACTTTAAGGAGTCATTTAAATGTCTGAAAAAATCACTTTTTCCGTAACTAAGCGTGAAGGTCTTGGTAAAGGCGCTAACCGTAAACTTCGTGTTGAAGCTAAAGTTCCTGGTATCTTCTACAGCACTACCGGCGAAAACATCCCTGTACAGATGGATGAAATGCCTCTCGTAAAACTTTACGAAAAAGCTGGCCTTACCAACGTTATCGCTCTCGATATTGACGGCGAAGTTAAAGATTGTCTCATCTGGAAACTTGAGCGCCATCCGTTCAAAAACCGTCTCCAGCATGTTGACTTCTACGGTGTTGATGCAGAAAAAGAACTCCGCATCAAAATTCCAGTTCGCATCACCGGTTCCTCTAAGGGTGTTAAACTCGGTGGCCGTCTTGAAGAGTACCGTCAGGTAATTACCGTTTCTGCTAAGCCTGCAGATATTCCTAACGAAGTTGTTGTTGATATCACTGACTTTGATATCAACACTTTTGTTAAAGTTAGCGAAATCGAGCTTCCAGAAAACGTTTCTGCTTACTACGACGACGACTTCAAAGTACTCGCAGTAGTACCTGGTCGTGGTTCTGCTAAAGCAGCAGAAGCTGAATAAGCGAATTCCTAGTGAAATCGTTGGCCTCATGCTTTGGCATGAGGCCATTTGCTTTTATTGGATTCACGTAACAGGATAGCTATGAATATTTCCGGAGTAATCGTTGGATTAGGAAATCCGGGTAAAGAGTACGAAAGTACCCGGCACAACCTCGGTTTCATGGTTGCTGACTATCTGCTGGAAGATGCGCAGCGTTTTTCACCAGATGCATGCTCCCCTCTTTCTATCGGAAAGAAAAAATATGATGCATGGAAATGCAGAATAGGCACATCCCGTAATTTTTGGCTCATCATTAAGCCAATGACCTACATGAACCTTTCTGGTGAAGCAGTTGGTCATGCATGTAAATATTTCGACATCAAACCAGAACAGGTCGTTGTATTGCATGACGAATTAGATTTACCACTTGGACGAATGAAGTTTAAAATTGGTGGCGGTCACGCAGGTCACAATGGTCTACGCTCCATTGAACAACACCTCGGGAGCCGCAATTTTAATCGCATGCGTCTTGGTATCGGCAAACCAGAACATGGTTCCGTATCCAACTACGTTCTCAACCGTTTCACAAAATCAGAACTCGCTGATGTTGAAATGGTTCTTGAAGGTGCCCGAAAAGGTATTGAAGCGTTTGTTACATCCGGCTTTGATGAAGCTGTCAAAGTAACCAACGCCTTTAAACTTCCCTAATTCTTCGATTAGATAACCATAGACTCTTAGTGCACTTTGCGTTAGAGTGTGATTCGCGTTACATGATGTAACGCAGATATTGCAAGGAGACTCGCTGTGTTCGCTCAGGATCAATTAGTAGTATACCCAGCTCAGGGTGTAGGCAAAGTAGAAAGAATCGAGACTCAGACTGTTGGCGGTACCGAGGCTGAATTCTACTTCATCCGGATACTGAGCAACAATGTGACCCTCATGGTACCAGTTGTCACTGCTGGCAACGTATTACGTCCGTTGTGTACCCATGAAGAAGGTCTTGATCTTCTTAAATCTCTTGATGACCGTTCTGGCTTCACTGGTTACACCGGTCAAAACTGGAACCGTCGTTATCGTGAATATTCCGATAAACTGAAAAGTGGTGCTCTTGAAGACGTTGCGTACGTTCTTAAGGAACTCCTTCTTATCGGTAAAGATAAAGAACTTTCATTCGGTGAGCGTCGCTTGCTGGAGCAGGCAATGGGTCTTATTACCCTTGAAATTGCTCACGCAACTGACCGTACCCAAGAAGCTGTTCAAGAACAAATTGAAGAAATGTTTGCAGATGTAATCGCTGCACAGGAAAAAAAATAGTCACACTTTCTTGTCATTTTTTTCCTGATAAGCTATTTTCTTCTAGATACGTTACACGTTTTCTTCAGTCCCCCTAATTGACACTGCTCAACGTCTTTGTCCTTCCGTCGGGGGACGCATATACTTCCCTAACTATGTCATCGGCTATGTCTCATAGCTTTTCTATGTACGCACGTACATGTTCTATTCAAATTAAACCTTTCCTTTGAGTCTATATGGCAACTAAAAAAGACGTCGAAGAAGCGAAGCAGGAAAAACCTCGTAGAACAACAGCTACTCGTCCTACGACCCGTAAACGCAGAACCCCTGCTGCTCCTCGCGGTGAAAAATCCCGACGAGCCCCAGCGCCTCAATTTACCCCCGATCCAAACGCCGATCCAAGCGAAGGTCTCAATCTTTCTGAACTGAAACGTAAGCCTGCAGCTGAGCTCATGGAGCTTGCGAAGGAATACGAGATTGAAAACCCAAGCAATATGCGCAAGCAGGAACTAATTTTTGCGTTACTGCAAAAATGTGCTGCACAAAATGGTGCTATTTTTGGCGAAGGGGTTCTCGAAATCCTTCCAGATGGTTTTGGCTTCCTACGCTCACCAATGTACAGCTACATGCCTGGGCCGGATGATATTTATGTTTCTCCTTCTCAGATTAGACGTTTTGGCCTACGTAAAGGTGACGTAGTTTCAGGACAAATTAGACCTCCCAAAGAAGGCGAACGCTACTTTGCCCTCCTCAGAGTCAACGAAATTGGCTTTGAACCACCAGAGAAATCCCGTAACTTAGTCCTTTTCGACAACCTCACTCCTATCTATCCAGAGCGTCAGCTCGTAATGGAAAACGGAAAAGAAAATCTTTCCGGCAGAGTTATCGATCTGATGGCACCTATCGGTTGTGGACAGCGTGGTCTCATTGTCGCACCTCCACGAACTGGTAAGACCATTCTTCTTCAGTCTCTGGCTAACTCCATCAATGCAAACAACCCGGATGTATGCCTTATCATCCTGCTTATTGATGAGCGCCCTGAAGAAGTAACAGATATGGAGCGTACAGTTAAAAACGCAGAAGTTATTAGCTCTACTTTTGATGAACCTCCCCAGCGCCACGTTCAGGTTGCAGAGATGGTTCAAGAAAAAGCTAAGCGTCTCGTAGAACGCGGTAAAGACGTTGTTATTCTGCTTGACTCTATTACTCGACTCGGACGTGCATACAACGCAGTTACACCTTCATCCGGTCGCGTTCTTTCCGGTGGTCTGGATGCTAACGCACTGCAACGTCCAAAGCGCTTCTTTGGCGCGGCACGTAATCTTGAGGAAGGCGGCAGCTTAACCATTATTGCCACAGCTCTTATTGATACTGGCTCCAGAATGGACGAAGTAATCTTTGAAGAGTTTAAAGGCACTGGTAACCTTGATATCTACCTTGACCGTCATCTCGCTGAAAAACGCGTCTTCCCGGCTATTGATATCAACCGCACTGGTACCCGTAAGGAAGATCTTCTTCTCGGTACTGAAATGCTCAATAAGATTTGGATTCTTCGCAAAATTCTTGCTCCAATGTCCACCATTGACAGCATGGATTTCTTACTCGACAAAATGCGCAAGACCAAAAGCAACAACGAGTTCTTCCTTTCTATGAATAAGTAAGAACGACTTTGGTATTCAATAAAAAACCTCGCTTCGGCGAGGTTTTTTATTGTCTGTAGCCCTTAAGCTGCGTCGTTTCTTTTCTCCTCAATGAAAGACCTCGGCCCTCCCTGCCCCACACAAATGGACTGTTCTCAACCCGCTTTCACATCTCACCGCTATAGTTCAAAAGCAGTCCCTCATTAGGTAAGGTAACCCTCTCTCCTTATTGCGAACAAAAAAAGACGCTGTCCAGAGACAGCGTCTTTTTAATTCGTATATATCGTTCAGTCTAGATTTCACGTTTGCGGATAGCAAGGGAGATGCAGCATGCTGCGCCGCCCCAAGTTACGCCAAGACCGAGTACCATCATGATGATTGCTGAAGTAGTCATAATATTATCTCCTTAAATTCTCTATTAAGAGTAGTGCTGGAATTGTTTATGTGACTGCTTTTTCTGGAGGAAAATTGCAACCAGAAATGCCAGAGGCAAAATAGACCAACCAAACATCACAAGGTCAGACATTGGGTACCCACCGTATGGAACAGTAATCTTGTTGTAGAGGCTAGAAAGGAAAGAGTAGCCAAGAACAAGCACTGTAATGATACGCAGGCTGAATGCCCAAAGTTTGCCTACAGAGAAGTCGGAATGTGCATTCACATCTTCACGAACTTCATCAAGTCCAATAACCCAGCTAATGAGCACAATTTCAACGAGAGCTGCAAAGAGTAAACAAATGTTGTTGATAAAGTGGTCAACGATATCGAGAATCAACAAACCAGCGCCTGTGGTGAACACAGCAGTAAGAGAAAATCCGACAATACAGAGAACTGTTACCGCTTTCTGACGGGAAGCACCAAATTTATCGATCAGGGAAGAAGCAACCGCTTCTACAATAGAAATATGGGAACTTACGCCAGCCATTGTGAGACACAGGAAGAATACAGTACCAAAGAACAGTGGTGCTGGCATTGTGTTGATAGCAGCAGGAATGGTGACAAAGGCAAGACCAACACCTGCACCTGCTACGTCAGACACCGCCTGACCTGTAGAATGCGCCATGCTGCCAAGAACAGAGAAGATCATGATACCGGCAAGCATAGAGAAACCACAGTTAATGAATACTGTCATCGCTGCGTTGTTACAAATATCAGCATTTTTAGGCAGGTAGCTTGAGTAAGCGATCATAATACCGAAGCCAATGGACAGAGAGAAGAATATCTGACCATATGCAGCTGCCCAAACACCAAAGTCTGTAAGCTTAGAAAAGTCTGGAGTGAAAAGGAAATCAAGACCTACAGTAGCACCAGGCAGTGTAATTACGCGACCAATGAAAACGAGTACCAGTGCAAAAAGAAGCGGAATAAGAATCTTACAAGCACGCTCAATACCACCGCGGATACCTGAGTTACAAGCAAGCCATGTTAAACCCCATGTCAGTGCACAGGCACCAAAAATTGGCCAGCGAATTCCACCAAGCTCTGTCGGGGAAGAAGTAAGACCAAGGTACTCACCAAAGAAGAACCCTTTGGTATCGGTGCCCCAAGCACCATCAATAGCAAAGCCAAGGTAATTCATTGTCCAGCCGATTACTGCAGCGTAGTAAACTGCAATAATTGCTGCGATAACGATTTGAACCCAACCAAGCCATTCGTATTTTGAGTTAACAGCGGCAAGAACTTTAGGAGCAGAGCCTTTATATTTATGACCAAGGCCAAATTCCATGATCATAAACGGGATACCTGCAGTCAGCAGTGCAAAAATGTACGGAATGAAGAATGCACCACCGCCGTTTTCGTACGCCATGTACGGAAAACGCCAGATATTACCCAAGCCAATAGCAGAACCAACAGCAGCAAGAATGAATCCCGCGCGGGATCCCCACTGTTCACGATTTTCCATAGCAACACCTCGACTAAATTTAACACACAACAGTGAATGCACCTTTCAGCAGAATAAACATTACAATTTGAAGAATACAGTAGCAGCAGACGATATTTTCGGCACAATCGTCGGGATGCTTACTCTCAAATTTGTAAAACTGTTGCCTGCATCAGGCGTTCACTTCCCATTCGTTAAGTTCGAAGTACGTTCAGATCACAAAAATGTCTACTCATTTCTTACAGAATTGTTCAATCAAATTTCTCAAAATTGAAAAAAATGAAGATAATTATCTGTTTTATTAACCATATCAATATTTCCAACTATAACAAGAAAGTTGTTATAGTCGACTTGCCATTTAACCAAAATGTTCATTTCTATCATTATCAGATTAGCACTAAAATGCGCACCTTATGCATTATTAGGTCTTTCTTTGATGACTTGATCAGTATTGACACCAGCCTCCTCTCGTGAGAAATTTCAGTGCTTTTAGTAATTAATTTCACGACACTCTATTCAGGAGAGATGTATGTTTACCGATAATTCTCATCGTGAAGCGCTTGACGCCCTTCTTGAAGACTGGACCGAATCTGAAGCAAAAACAAAAGCTGCATTTATTGAATACAAAGACTTGCTTCTTTCTTTTGAAGGACTGAGCCTTTCTTTCAAGGGTAGACCTGGAGTAAGCTTTTCCCTGCGTGCAAAACACGAAAACCAGAGCGAACGTGAGCTGTTTGTTTTGGTAGACGTTGTAGATGATGACCCAGCAGATCGCTGGCTTTCTGTTTGCTTCTATGCAGACATGATTAATGATGCAGATGAACTTGGCGACTGGGTTCCAGGTGGCCTGATGGGTGAAGATGCATGTTGCTTCAACCTTGACGAAGACGATGCAGAAATGCGTGCATACATTAAAGACAGAATTACTGACGCATACAACAGCGCGAAAAAATAATTCTTCTAAAATCAGAACAAAAAAAGCGGAACCCAGTACTCTAGGTTCCGCTTTTTTTGTTCATTAACTAATGATCCGCCGTTACATAAAATCGGGATCGATTGCTGCTCCGCCATCTGCTAACGAAATTTTCAGATACTGCAAAGTTCGTCGATCAACAGGGACGATCGGAAAAAGATTTTGACAGGCATCACAACGCTCCATTGAAGGCTGTACAGCACCAATAATAGGCACTTTACGACCACAATGAGGACATGGGTAAAAAAAGATAACTTCCATGCCTACCGGCTTAACTGGCGCAATCGGCTTATTAGAATTACTCATAACTAATCCTTACAAACAAGACTGCTGCCGGTCATAGCAGAAGGCTGCTCAACATTCCACATATCAAGAATCGTCGGAGAAATATCTCCCAAGATCCCCTCTTCACGCAATTTCCATGAAGCATTCTCGTCAACAAGAACAACCGGTACAGGGTTTGTAGTATGGGCTGTGTGAGTTTTTCCTTCAAGATTCAATAATTCTTCTGCGTTGCCGTGGTCTGCTGTTATAAGTGCTCTATAGCCATTTTCACGGACAGCACCAATCACTTTACCAACACAAGCATCGACCACTTCACAGGCCTTGACTGCTGCGTCAATGATGCCTGTATGACCGACCATATCAAGGTTCGCAAAGTTACATACAATTAATGAGTACTCTTTTGAATTAATAGCGTTAATAAGCTTTTCAGTTACTTCTTCAACACTCATCTGCGGTTTCAAATCATATGTAGCGACATCACGCGGTGAGTTGATAAGTACTCTGTCTTCATTCTCAAAAGGTTCTTCACGACCACAGTTAAAGAAATATGTCACGTGTGCATACTTTTCAGTCTCTGCAATACGAAGTTGCTTCACACCAAGCCTTGCTACGACTTCACCAAGCGGATCAGGACAATCGTCTTTAGAGAATGCTACAGGTAAACCGAAGTGTTTCTCGTAACAAGTCATTGAAGCAATGGCAGAAAGTTTTGGGAACTCACCACGGTCAAATTCAGTAAAATCGTCAGTACACATTGCCTGAGCGATCTGACGCATGCGGTCCGCCCTGAAGTTGAACATAAAGACAGAATCACCATCTTTCATTGCAGTTGGCTGACCGCCTTCTTCAATGATTGAAGTCGGAACAAAAAATTCATCCGTGATCCCTTCGTCATAGGAATCCTGAATAGCCTTTAATGGATCAGTTGCGGTTTTGCCCTTGCCGTGAACAAAGCAATCCCATGCAAGCTGGTTGCGATCCCAGCGCTTATCACGATCCATTGCGTAGTAGCGACCGGAAATAGAGGCAATACGTCCAGCACCGATACGATCAATAGCTTCTTGGAGCTGAGTAACAAAACCAAACCCACTTGTTGGAGATGTATCACGACCATCGAGGAAAACATGGACACAAACATCTACATCAAGTTTTTTTGCCATTTCAAGCAGCGCGAACAAGTGGCGGATATGACTATGAACACCACCATCAGAAACCAAGCCCATTAAATGAACGGTTCCACCCTTTGCTTTTACAGATGTCATAACGTTGTTAAGGACAAGATTCTTTTGAAACTTATCATCTTCAAGCGCAACATCAATAAGAGTCATATCTTGATAGACAGTTCGACCGGCACCGATATTCATGTGTCCAACTTCAGAGTTGCCCATAAAACCTCCCGGAAGTCCAACAGAACGACCGGAACAGGCAAGGCGTGACACTGGATTCTCGGCAAGCAAGCGATTAAGATTCGGCGTATTAGCAAGAGAAACTGCGTTTCCTTCACCTGCGGGTGCAATGCCCCAACCATCAAGAATCAGCAAAAGGGTTGGTGTCATGGTATGTCTTCCTATTCAGCTTCAGATTTGTATAAAACTTTAGCGTCAGCCCAAAGACCTTCAAGGTTGAAAGCTTCACGTACATCTTCCTGGAAGATGTTCACAACAACATCGTTCAAGTCAACGAGGACCCACTGAGCGTTGTCTTTCCCTTCAACACGCATATGTTCGTAGTTTTCGCCTTTAGCGCGCATGGACACTTCATCTGCCAATGATTTTGCCTGACGAACAGATTTTGCAGTGGCAATAATCACAGCATCAGTAAATGAGTTAACACCTTCAAGGTCAAGTACAACTACGTTGGTAGCTTTTTTGGCTTCAAGCCATTCAATAATTTTAGCTACTTTTTCCTGAGAAGAAACAGTGCTGTATTTTTTTTTCATTTTTCCGATCATTTTTTTATCCACTCGTTAGGGCTGCGCTTGTATATTGCAGACTAAGCTTAGGCTACTCTGCACAGCTCATGCAATGCTTATAATTTAATCCCTCGCAGCACCTGTGCCGCTACGAGGCAATATACATTCTCTTCCTGCAAAGTCTGGAGAAACATGTCTCCAACTTTACCAGTCTAAAAATCCTGCACCTTCCTACGTTATTTACGGTCTATACGCAATTAACAAGAAGCAGAGAATTTTCATTTTAAATGACAATTTTGAAAAACAGGCTTGACCCGCCTCCCGATTATGGTGCATTCCCTATGTTTGCACATAGCTACAGCCACTACGCTGGCTAGGTCCAAAAGGATTCAGGAACGATGATAGGGTCAATTTAGACACTAATTATATCCGCCTGAAACGTGTAGTTATTTTATTCTTATTGTATCAGGAGTCATGTATGATTTTTAATGTTGAGCAAGAAACACTGCCTCGCGAAGAGTTAGAAGCAATTCAGTTACGTCGTCTACAGAACCTCTGTGAACGTGTGTATGCAAATGTTCCTCACTATCGCGAACAGTTTATTAAGGCAGGAGTTACTCCTGCCGATATCAAGAGCCTCAGCGACTTGTCTAAGCTTCCGTTTACTGAAAAGCAGGATCTACGTGACAACTACCCGTTTGGGCTTTTTGCTGTTCCAAAAGAGAATATTGTACGTCTTCATGCTTCCAGCGGGACCACAGGCAAAGCAACAGTTGTTGGGTACACCCAACGCGATGTAAACAACTGGGCTGAGCTTATGGCTCGTTCATTTATGGCAGCAGGTGCTGACCGTAGTGACTTTATCCACAACTCATACGGGTATGGTCTCTTCACAGGTGGTCTTGGGGTACATTACGGCGCTGAACGCCTCGGCGCGACTGTCATTCCTATTTCCGGTGGCGGCACTAAGCGTCAGGTTTCACTGATGCAGGATTTTGGAGCAACCGTAATATGCAGTACTCCATCATATGGCCTTGTATTGCATGAAGCTGCAAAGCAAGTTGGCATCGACATGCGCGACCTTCCACTTCGAGTCGGTATCTTCGGTGCTGAGCCGTGGACAGACGAAATGCGTAACGACCTGCAGGAAAAAATGGGGATTGACGCTGTTAACATTTACGGTCTGTCTGAAATTATGGGACCGGGTGTATCTATCGAATGTGCTGTGGCTAAAGATGGCATGCATATCTTTGAAGACCACTTCTTGCCTGAAATTATTGATCCTGTAACTGGTGAGCAACTTCCAGCTGGTGAAACCGGCGAACTGGTTATCACAACTCTGACGAAAGAAGGCATTCCGCTTATTCGATACAGAACACGTGACATTACTTCCTTAAACTATACTCCATGTAAATGTGGCCGTACCCATGTCCGTATGAACCGCATTACAGGACGTAGCGATGACATGCTCATCATTCGTGGTGTTAACGTATTCCCATCCCAGATTGAATCTATCATTCTGGAAACTGAAGGCGCATCACCTCACTACCAGATCATTGTTAAACGTGAGGGCAACCTTGATACTGTTGAAGTTCAGGTTGAGATTGACGAATCACTCTTCTCTGATGCTATTAAGAACCTTCAGCGTATTGAAATGCGCATTCAGAAAACTATTAAAGAGTTCCTTGGCGTTTCAACAAAAGTACGTCTGGTTGAGCCGCGCTCCATTGAGCGCTCACAAGGCAAAGCCAAACGCGTATTCGACTTACGAAACGAAGAATAATAAAATGAAAGCCCGCGCATGCGGGCTTTTTTAATACCGACTCTCGACCTGTTAGCACTTAATCACCGTCTAACGTGCCTATTCTCATTCCTGCCACGCCAAACGACCGACTCTCGCATCCCAACTTTCCACTTCTATTTGACAATGCAGAAACTTAAATTGTGACGTTCTCAATGAGTCGACACCTCTACCGTTCTCGCTGCAAAAAGCCTCATCAAACAGGCTCTCCTCACAAGGCAACAAAAAAAGGGATCACAGATATAATCTATGATCCCTAAATATTCATGGTGCCCAGGGGGAGACTCGAACTCCCACGGGCGTGGCCCACTACCCCCTCAAGATAGCGTGTCTACCAATTCCACCACCTGGGCAAATATGTAACGCGGACGTTACTGAGGATACGCTAAACGCGCATTGTGAACTTATTTTTTAGTCTGGTCAGGACTTGGCTGAGCTTTCTGCTCGATCTGAATATTCATGATAGATGAATCTTCAGAAGTACGATCACTAGCGATATAGTTGTAGCTCAAAGAAGTAATGAAGAAGATTGCTGCAAGTGTTGCAGTAACTTTCACAAGAAGACCGCCTGCACCAGCACCGCCAAAAGCAGACTGGTTGCCGCCGCCAAAAATAACACCCATGCCCTCTTTACCAGCCTGTAAAAGAACAAGCAAAATGAGTGCAAGACAGACCACAACGTGCAGGGTCAGAATCAAGGTTTCCACGAAACGTCCTCCTAAGAGCTATATCAATCCGTATCGGTTGCTAAGCAGTAACAATTTTGCTGAAGCTTTCAGCCTTCAGGGAAGCGCCTCCTACCAAGACACCGTCAACATTGTCAAGTGAAATGATCTGAGTAGCATTTTCAGGCTTTACACTTCCGCCATAAAGAACGCGGGTAGTATTAGCTTTTCCTTCCAAAATATCAAGAAGTTTAGCACGAACAATTGCATGAGCTTCTACAATTTCTTCAGGGCCAGCAACCTTACCGGTACCAATAGCCCAAACTGGCTCGTATGCGATAGCAAGACGCTCAGAAGCTACATCAGGAATAGTTGCAAGACCTTTTTCGAGCTGTTCAGCGATTACAGCCTCAAGCTTACCAGCTTCGCGCTCTTCAAGAGTTTCGCCGATGCAAAGGCAAACATTCAAACCGTTGTTCAGTGCAAAAGTTGTTTTTTCACCAACCTGCTCACTGGTTTCACCAAAAAGAGAACGACGCTCGGAGTGACCAGTAAGAACCCAGCTACAACCAGCATCTTTTAACATTACAGGGGAAATTTCACCAGTAAATGCGCCTTCAAGAGCTGCACATACATTCTGGCCACCATAAGAGTAGCCTTCGTGCTTAGAGAAAACTTCGCCCGCTGCATGCAATGCAGTAAACGGAGGGAATACAACAACTTCTCTGTCATCAGAAAGTTCGCCAACAAGTTCAACAAGCCCAGCTGCAGTATCTTTAGCTTCCTGAGCAGTTTTGAACATTTTCCAGTTTGCAGCCATAAGCTTTTTCATGGGTCATTACTCCTTACTTAGCACGGACATTCGGAGAGAGCCGCAAGATCACATCGGTAAAGCAATGCGTCCTCGCCGGTGTCTTTATAATATTTTTTTCGCACCCCAATTTGTTTGAAGCACATCTGTTCATAAAGATTGATGGCAGGAATATTGGTTCTGCGCACTTCTAGAAATGCATGTTGTATACCTAATTTTTGCCCAATGCAAAGCATAAGACCAAGTAACCGTTTTCCTGCGCCCTTTCTTCTTAATTCAGGGTCCGTAGCTATGTTTAATATTTCCAACTCATCAGCGGTATGATACATGGCTATATAGGCCACTAAAGTATCGTCTTTCTTTAATCCGAACACCTCAAAAATATTCTGATCAAAAGACAGACTAAACTCTTTTTCAGTCCATGGCGTTGAAAAACATTTTTTCTCAAGAGCTGCAACTTCAGCACTGTCTTTCTTCTCTAACCGAAAAAAGACATACCCATCAGCTTCCAGCGGCCCGATCTTAGCAAATATGTCAGACATTACATATCCAAATACTTCCGCCGCCAATGCAGTTTCCCGGGGAAGTCATATTGAAGTAGTAGACAGCAATGGCAAACCTCTCATGGTCATGCCATCAGCAACAGCACACCAACAGCAACTTGCCATGAAGTCTGTCTTTGTTCTTATCTACAATAAGCAAGGGAAGTTTTTTCTGCAACGAAGGGCAGACAATAAAGCGTTAGCACCCGGCATGTGGGATATTTCAGCCGCAACTCACGTAGGTGCAGATGAAGCGCTTGAAGCCGCCGCGGAACGAGTATTGTTAAAAGAACTCAACCTGACAGCAGCAAAACTACATTACCAAAAATCACAGCAGGTGCGCATTGACGACGCTACTCTGTGGAGCTCCATCTACTCTGCCAATATCGGCACAAAAACTCTCACACCAAATCCGGACGAAGTTCAAGATGGACTATATGTAGACGCTGAAGAGCTGCAGTCTCTCTACGAGCACTTTCCCGACATGCTCACGCCAGTTCTTGTATGGGCTATAGAAGCAAATATCATCTTTGCCTCAACCTCATAATAAGCAGAACTCACAACAACCAGTTACATAAGCTTAGTCATCTGTGCATGTAGCAATGTGTTGCTTGCCAAAATATTTGGTGAATACAAAGAAAAATCCTTCGATGCATCGTATTCTGTCACCCAGCCACCAGCTTCATTTACAATCAGCCAGCCTGCCGCAACATCCCAAGGCTTTAAACCTTTTTCATAGAACACATCAAAACGACCAGCAGCAAGATATGCTAAATCCAATGCCGCTGCGCCCAGACGACGCACCCCCTGTGCTGCTTTTAACACGCGACGCAGGCGATCTGTAACCTCATCAGCTTCTTCGGAAACCGTATAAGGAAATCCTGTTGCAACCAATGAATGCTCGATCTTGTCGTTCCGTGTAACGAAGATTCGCTTATCGTTACACCATGCTCCGAGGCCTGAGGCAGCATAAAAACATTCATTCATGATTGGAGCGTTAATTACGCCCAATACAATTCGATCCTTATGCCATAACCCAACAGAGGTACAAACAAATGGAACCTGATGTGTAAAGTTTGTTGTGCCATCGATCGGATCAATAATCCAAGTAAGGTCGCTCAACGGAGCATCTGCTTCACTCTCCTCAGCAAGAAAGCTTGCTACAGGAAGGATTTTTGCGAGACGAGCCTTAAGATCATGCTCAACAGCCACATCAGTTTCAGTTACAAGGTCAATTCGACCTTTGTAACGAACTTTACGCGGTTTATCCCATGCTTCACGAATAAGTGCACCAGATTCAATAACAGCAGCTCGAACCTGTGGTAACAACTTTTGTAAATCCATTCTGTATTCCAAGATAAAAAGGCGACCCAAGGGCCGCCTTAGTAATTTAGTTTATATACACATCCGAGAACTTTACCCGATCTTCCAGAGTCTTACCGGTCCCTCGAACAACTGTGGTCAGCGGGTCTTCATCAATGACGACCTGTAACCCAGTCTCTTGCATAATAAGCTCATTAAGCCCTTTAAGTAACGCGCCACCACCTGCTAACAGCAGGCCGTGTTCTGCAATGTCACTTGCTAGCTCAGGCGGGGTTTTTTCAAGCGCTTTACGCACAGCAAAAACAATTGCTTTTACTGATTCTGAAAGCGCAAGGCGGATATCTTCATCAGTAACTTCAACCGAAGTCGGTGTTCCTGAAACAATATCTTTACCAGGTACAGTCATTACCAAAGGTTCCGGCAAAGGAAAAGCAGAGCCAATAGTCATTTTAACCTTCTCTGCCTGATTTTCCCCAACAAGAAGCTGAAACTCTTCCTGAAAATATCTTTGTACAGCGCTGTTAAGAGCATCACCTGCTACGCGAACTGATTCTGCATACGCAATAGCGGAGAGAGAAATAATCGCAACCTCGGTAGTACCACCGCCGATATCAACAACCATTGTACCAACAGGCTGATGGATAGGACGCGAAGCACCGATCGCTGCTGCCATAGGCTCTTCAACAAGTTTGACATCTCGTGCACCTGCCTGCTGAGCAGATTCAATTACTGCACGCTTTTCAACCTGAGTAATACCGGTAGGCACACAGATAACAATATTAGGCTTTACCAGACTGAAGCCTGTAATAACCTTTTTAATAAAATATGAAATCATTTGCTTGGTAACCTCAAAATCCGCAATCACCCCATCCTTCATAGGACGGATTGCACGAATACGCTGAGGAGTACGACCAAGAAATTCTTTCGCTTCACGCCCGACTGCGAGAACACTGTTGCGTTCGACATCAATCGCAACAACTGACGGCTCGTTAAGCACTATCCCGTCTTTTTTAGTATATAGAAGCGTATTAGCAGTTCCAAGATCCATGGCCAGATCTTTCCCGAACATGCTCAAGAGTTTTCCTAGCATTTATTCGCTCTCTTGGGTCTTAGATGAAAATGAAAACAGTTCTTCATTTTCATGTTCGTAAGCTGCTGCGCGTTGCAGGTCATCCACCTGTCGATGCGCTTCGTACAGCTTGCTGCGTAAATACAAATTCTCCAAAAATAAGGAAAGATGCTCTGAAGCCATCTGACAAAATGTCTTAAGCTCTTCTGGAATAACTTTAGAGCTTTCACTCGCAAGGGTTAAAACCCCACGAGTCATACCACCAATTTCCAGCGGAATACAAATAACACTGACAAATTGCGGCACACCCTTTTGCTTTCCATATAATGGAGAAGTTTGACTTGCAGCCTTACCACCTTCAACAAAAAAAGGGGTACTATTTTTAAACACCCAGCCTACCAAACCGCTACCATATGGAATTTCTTCCACTTCACCTTGTAGCAGTTGATAGTTTTCACCCTCAATATGATAATTTTGACCGCCCTCATCCCTTGTTGCAAGGCTGCAATATTCAAAACGAGAGGTTTCTGAAAGAAGAACGAGAAACTTAGATAAAAAAGAATCCCACTTTTTCAAATGCTTTCGTAAGGAATAAATAACCTGCAAACAATGGTACTGCTGCGATAAGTTTACTTGTTCTTCTACAACAAAAGAACGGGAGTGCACTTCATATACGAGATCCCCGAACAGTTGCAGAATTTTTTGATCTTTACTTGAAAAGGAATACTGTCGCTTACTGTCTAAACACAACACGCCGGCACCGTTTTTAAGCGGCACCCCCATAAAGGCTTTAATTTTTGTCTCTTCATTCTGAGCATAGTAGCCAAGGTAATACTGTCTGGTGTCAAAGTCGTTAACCAGCATCGGTGCTTCATTGCTAATGATCCACCCAACCAGCCCCTTTCCTGTTCCGGCAGTAAAGGTCTCGTCTTTATTCACCATGTCACCAAGGCTAAAACTGCTGGCCACAGAAAAGTGACTACCGGAACGATCCGGCATAATCAGCACAGCAGAGTATGCATCAAAGACACTGCAAATAATGCCCAAAATTCTTTCATAACAAGCGGTTGTATTCATCCGACATAACCCAGTCAAAGTATTCTGATCTGTACAGAAGCAAATAGTAAATCTGCAGCGCACATTCTATAACGGTTTTTACGTACAGAACACAGGTTAACCATCATTTTTCCGGCTAGCCCTTGAGTCTCTATATAAAGATAAAGCCCTCAGAATTTATTATCATTTTTTTAATGAGACGCCAAGCAATGAGAGTACTGGTTTTTTTCCATGAAATGCTAGAGTTTTTTTAGAAAAAAAAATAGTATGCAAGGATTAGCAAGCAAATTGCACTATTGCGTAACCAGTTATTTTACTTTTTTTAACGACAGCCAGCCCGATTGCCGATGCCAAAACACTGGAAAGATGCCTTCCGCGAATGCGGCTTACCATGGAAAGACACGTTTTCATTCAGCGAACCTATCAGCATCACAAATCTTTCCGAACTTAAAGATTTTCTTGATGCCGTCCAGATTACGCAATGTCTGTTGCGTCCTTTTTTTGAAAAAGAGGACTACCCACTAGTTGAACGCGGAGAGCTGCTCCCATCATTTGAAAGCGACTTTTTCGAATACAAAGACCTGCCCGGTTTTTCACTAGTAGCTTTTGAACGAGAACTTCAATATTTTTCCGAAATTTTCCAATTCGACATTTTACATTCCTTAATGGACGTCACCTTTAAGGCTGATGGATACGCATGTCCTTTAGAAAGCTGTACTATCGAGCAAAATGTCGAGACAATTCAAAACCGTATTCCGCGTAAATTTCACGAGCTATTCAAAGAAGAGTTCGGCAAAGTCGACACATCTGTACTGGATTACTACCCACAACTCCTGCCATATATTTTAGAAATGGACAGAGCGCATGTGCTCGCGTTGGACTCCTCAGGCTTCTTCCATCTTGCAGGTGTGTATGGTTCGTTCCCTTCTGACCTCGATCCTGAAATCAAGCGTTTTGGTCTCCGAGCGAAAAAATTTGAAGTTGGAAACCACAAGAAGTACGAACAAAACAGGCTTTTTGTTTACCACTATCTTATGGAACTTTATGGCTTCACCATTTGCTCTGAACGCAGAACCTCCAGCGCGTTATTTTCCCGCCGCTTACATAAGGCCGGTGAAAAATTCATGGTTCGTGTACTTGGACAAACCGACCGAGTCATCACAACAATATCCTCTACTTCAACAAAACGTCGCTACCCTACTGTAGAAAAAATCGCTCTTGTACAAGTAGATGAAGATCAATCTGAAGTGATTCGCCGTCTGGAAGAAGGTGGTTTTTTCGTAGACAGAAAGCGTCATGTTGTAATTTTGCGTGTTACGTACACGCAGCATAAGTTCAACCCGGAAAACGTCCGACAAGAACGTGCACTTTCTGTTACGAAACAGGAAGTTATTCACCCGATTACAGGCCGGTCAATCGATGATCTCAACATCATAAAAGATACGACCAACATGATCCTGCGCCTGAACGATATTGTTCGCGGTGAATATATCGGGCACATTACCTATAAGCGTATTGAGCTTGTCGAAAACACAGACACTGAAGAAAAGCGACTTAAATTCCTATACTCATGGCTGTCTAAACATCAGCGCCGCATTATCAGTTACTCTGATGAATTTTACGCAAATGTCGTAAGGGTCCTTGAAGGCTACCTGTATGATGCAGAAAAAGAAGAAGCATTTGACAGCTACAAAGCCCTCTACCATGACGTTCAATTTCGCTACAACTATATTGAGCAAGCCCGTAAAATCATGGTTCTTGAACGGTTAAAGAAACGCAAAATTAAGGGTGAAAAAATCCCTTATGCAGAAATGCTGGAGCAATCTGTAGACATCCTCCAAGAACTTCGATTCGACATCACAACATATTTCGAAGAGCTGGTTGCCTCCATGATCAGCATTACAGAGGCTATTTTAAATGACCGTTACCTATGCCGAAACTATATCACAAAGCGTGATGACGACCTCTCAGAGTACGGGTTAGGCATAAAAAAAGAATACGGCAAACTGGTCTCTTTGCTTGACGACATCAAGGCAATCCGCAAAGCTCGAAACAAATCTATTGAAGGCTTCGACCTTTAATGATCACAACCACAACAACCAACACTTTAACCAGATCGGGAGGACATGCTGTGTCTGAACTCTTACAAACCCCGCTTACCGCTTGGCACAAAGCTGCTGGTGCCAAGATGGCTCCGTTTGCAGGATGGGAAATGCCTATCCAGTACACCGGTATCATTGCTGAACACACCCACTGCCGTGAACTAGCATCTATTTATGACATCTGTCACATGGGCGAATTTGGTCTTGTAGGCGACGGCGCTTGTGAAGCTCTATCAAAAATCGTAACCCATAATCTGGACAAACTCGCTCCGGGTAAATGTGGTTATGGCTTCTTGCTGAACGAAGAGGGCGGTATCCGTGACGACCTTATTATTTACTGCCTTGAAAAAGATGAATATCTGCTCGTAGTTAACGCTGCATGCATCGAAAGCGATTTTAACTGGATTAAAGAAAACCTTCCTGAGCACCTCACTCTGGAAGACATGTCTGACCAGACAGCAAAAATTGACCTTCAGGGTCCTAAGGCATACGAAGTGCTCGAAAAAGTTTTCGACAGCTCCCTTCGTGACCTCAAATACTTCAACTTCCGCACTGTAGAATTCAACGACCAGCCACTTATTATCAGCCGCACCGGGTACACCGGTGAACTTGGTTACGAATTCTACCTCCCAGCAGAAAATGCACTTCCACTTTGGGAAGCACTTATGGCGCAGGAAGAAGTTGAACCAGCTGGACTTGGCGCACGCGACACTCTTCGCCTTGAAGTTGGCCTTCCACTCTACGGACAAGACCTTGATACTACGCACTCCCCTACCGCTGCCGGTATGGGCTGGATGCTCCGCTCCGAAGCAGACTACGTTGGAAAGGGCAAAGACCGTGAAGGCACTGAGCTTCTTATTCCTCTTTCCATTCCTGGTCGCCGTTCTGCACGTCATGATGATGTCGTTACTCTTGAAGACGGTACCGAGGTTGGACGCGTTACCAGTGGTTCCTACTGCCCTAGCGTTGGTCATTCTGTAGCGTTAGCATATGTAAAAGTTGAAGCAGCTGATAATGAGAAATTCCTCGTTAAAGGTGCTCGTACATCACTTGAAGCAACGAAAGCAGAACTGCCTTTCTACAAAGACGGCACAGCACGTATGAAGCTTGTTGACTAAGCTGCATGCAAATGAATAAATTAAAAGGGAAGCCGTTTGGCTTCCCTTTTTTATTGCCTTTGAGCTACATACAATAACGAGATATAAATTCATGAAAACATTTTTTCTTGAAGCAGATAAATGGGACGAGCACTGCGTGCTCGATGGACAAGAAGCCAAGCATGCCATTAAAGTGCTGCGAATGAAAACAGGTGACACTGTCCGCCTACTTGATGGTAAAGGCCGTGAGGGTACATTTATCATTACAGATACGACCAAGCACACAGTATCGCTTGAACAGCAGGAAATCATAGAACATCCCAAACCGGAATCAGAGCACTATGTTGCTATCGGTTGGGGAAAATCTGTACGTCGTGGCTGGATTTTTGAGAAAGCTGTTGAATTTGGAGCCGCCGGACTTTGGTTCTGGCAAGCAGACCGTTCACAATCCAAAGTTCCTGTAGAAATTAAAGAAGGATGGGAAGGCCAAATGCAGGCCGGAGCAAAACAATGCGACAATCCTTGGGTTCCCGAACTTGCTACATTTACTGATGGTGCTAAAGGCGTCATGAATCGCGCAGCTGAATTCGACAACATATTCATGCTGTGGGAAGGTCAATCTCCATCTGACATTCTCTCATCTGCCCAACTAGATCTTTCAGGAAAAACACTGTTTATCATCGGACCAGAAGGTGGTTTTTCTGACGCTGAGGCAAACTACTTTCAGGAACAAGGCGCTAAACCAGTCAGCCTTGGAAAAAGAATTTTACGCTGGGAAACAGCGGCACTGCTGTGCCTCGGCCTAGCTTGGTGGAAAGGTGAAGTGAACAATGCTGCACGTTAGCAAGGAGATGTCGATGGAGGCAAAGCAACCTCTTGCAGACAAAATTCGTCCTAACTCCTTCGAGGAATTCTCAGGGCAAGAACACCTTTCTGCGCGTATTACCGCACTGACTAAAGCAACTCGCCTTCCAAGCTTGCTTATGTTCGGCCCTCCGGGATGTGGAAAATCGACTCTTGCGTTATTGCTTGCCAAACACACTGGTTTAAAGTGGCTGCGTGTCAGTGCTCCGGAAGCAGGCCTCACTCAGCTACGGAAGTCCCTTAAAGGCGTTGAGGTTCTGGTTCTGGACGAATTACATAGATTCTCTAAGGCTCAGCAGGACTTTTTTCTTCCTATTCTCGAATCAGGTGAAATCACGCTCATTGCAACAACTACGGAGAATCCTTCATTCAGCGTTACAAGACAACTGCTATCCCGACTCCATACACTTAAGCTAAAGCCATTACCTAACACATCACTTCAGGCTCTGGCTCAAAAAGGGGCAGAAGCATGTGGGGTAACACTTGATGAAGCTGTCTATGAAATGGTTGCAGGGATTGCCCACGGTGATGCGCGCACCATGCTAAACCTTGTCGAATATATTTCCCAACTTCCAACTGAAGCCAGAGAGCCGGATCAACTTAAGGCTGCCCTCCCTGACGTCATCGCACGTCATGACAAAAACGGTGACAGCCACTACGAACTTGCATCAGCAATGATCAAATCTATCCGTGGTAGCGACGTTGATGCAGCCCTCTACTACCTGGCCTGTCTGCTGGAAGGAGGAGAAGATCCCCGTTTTGTATGCCGCAGGCTAATTCTTTCTGCGTCAGAAGACGTAGGTCTTGCAGACCCTAATGCATTACCTTTGGCTGTATCATGCCAGCAAGCTGTAGAATTTGTTGGGATGCCGGAAGGATTCATTCCATTGGCTGAAACAGTAACATATTTGGCTCTTGCGCCTAAAAGCAATTCAACCTATGCAGCATACTTGGCCGCTGCTAAGGAAATACGAACACACGGAAGAAAACCTGTACCACTGCACTTACGAAATCCCTCTACTAAACTTCAAAAAGAATGGGGATACGGTAAAGGCTACCTATACCCTCACAACTATCCAGAAGGTTATGTTCCCCAGCAATATCTTCCTGACGATCTCGCAGGCCGTAGATTCTACCAGCAGCGAGAGCAAGGAGTTGAACCACGCCTGACAGCTTGGCTTGCTCGCGCCAGAAAAAGCTTCCGTTAATTCCCTATAGCATCAGGAGAGACACACATGCTAAAGAAGCTATTCTGCGTTACAGTAGTACTTACACTTTGCTACACCCTATCAGGGTGTGCCGTGTACAACACCGCTGTAGACGAACGTAACATCAGTGAGCAATATTCAGACACTGTTATTACCGCCACTGTGCTCAACAAGCTGATTAAAGAAAAAACAAGTAATGCACTAGACGTCTCAGTTAAGACCTACAATAAAAAAGTTTACCTTATTGGAGAAGTCGACTCACTTTCACAACGTAGCCGTGCCATTTCAACTGCACGCAATACTAAGGGCGTCCAAAGCGTTGTGCCATATTTGCTCCTCAAAAATGAGAAAGACTTTTGTGGCACAACTGACAATGTGACAATGAGTGCACAGCTTAACAAAGCACTGATTGCCGACAAAGAAATTTGGTCGACAAATGTTTCTGTTGACGTCGTACAATGCAACATCGTTCTTACAGGCATTGTAGGGACAAACAAAGAAAAACAAAAAATCACCCAACACGCCAGAGCCGTTCCAAAAGTTCGATCTGTTACCTCATATATTCAGGTGCAATAAATGCAGAAGGCAGACTCATGTGAGTCTGCCTTTTTTATTCAATGCACAGTACAAAGCTAACCATCACATTGTGATCAACCCTACCAACCATGCCATAACCAGCCAATTCCGTGGAAATAACGATGGCTATCTCCTGAAAGAAAAATCCACGCTGTGAGTTATACGACTGTCGTACTTTGCGCATCAAGCGACTCAACTAAAAAAAGCGGACCCTTTCGAGTCCGCTTCATTTTTAATAAACAAAAGATGGTACGTAAAACGTACAAAAATCTCTTCTGATACTATCGAGTAAGCTTACGGTACTTAATTCGTTGAGGCTGATCTGCATCTTTGCCCAAACGTTTTTTACGGTCAGCTTCGTATTCGGTGTAGTTACCATCATAGAACACAACCTGAGAATCACCTTCAAAAGCGAGAATATGGGTTGCGATACGATCGAGGAACCAGCGGTCGTGAGAAATAACCAGCACAGAGCCTGCGAAGTTCTCAAGAGCTTCTTCAAGCGCACGCATGGTATTTACGTCGAGATCGTTTGTAGGTTCGTCAAGAAGGATTACGTTTGCACCGGACTTAAGGATCTGTGCAAGGTGCACTCGGTTACGCTCACCACCAGAAAGAACATCTACATTCTTCTGCTGATCTGCACCGGTAATACCGAAGCGTGAGCAGTATGCACGAGCATTAACTTCCTGAGTTCCAAGTTTGATTGTCTCATACCCACCGGAAATAACTTCGTATACGGATTTTCCAGACTCAAGAGAATCACGTCCCTGATCAACATGAGCAAACTGTACAGTTTCACCAACCACAACTTCACCGGAATCAGGAGTTTCTTCACCGATAAGCATTTTGAATGTGGTAGATTTACCCGCACCGTTAGGACCGATGATACCCACAATCGCACCTGCTGGAATAATGCAGCTCATGTCCTCAACAAGCAGTTTTTCACCGAGAGACTTAGTAACGTCTTTCATTTCGATTACCTGCTTACCAAGACGCGGTCCCGGTGGAATGTAGATTTCAAGATCTTTAGCATGTGCTTCAGACTCATGAGAAACAAGAGATTCGTACGCACTGATGCGAGCTTTAGACTTGGAATGACGTCCCTTTGGAGACATGCGAATCCAATCAAGTTCGCGCTGCAAAGTTTTCTGACGTTCGGACTCTCTTTTTTCTTCCAAAGCAAGACGCTTCTGCTTCTGATCAAGCCAACTGGAGTAGTTGCCTTTCCAAGGAATACCACGGCCGCGATCAAGCTCAAGAATCCAGCCAGCAACGTTATCAAGGAAGTAACGGTCGTGAGTTACAGCAATAACAGTGCCCGGGAAGTTCTGAAGGTAGCGTTCAAGCCATGCAACAGATTCTGCATCAAGATGGTTAGTAGGTTCGTCAAGGAGCAAGATGTCCGGGTTCTGCAAGAGCAGACGACATAACGCTACACGACGTTTTTCACCACCAGAGATAACATTTACTGGTGTATCAGCTGGAGGACAACGCAGCGCGTCCATAGCCATCTGCAAACGGGAATCAATATCCCATGCGCCTTTGGCATCCATCTGCTCCTGCACCTGAGCCTGCTTCTCGATAAGAGCATCCATTTCTTCAGGTTCCATAGGCTCAGCAAACTTTGCGTTGATGTCATTAAACTCATTAATAAGAGCCATAACATCACCAACGCCCTCTTCTACTACTTCACGTACAGTACGTGTTTCGTCTACAAGAGGCTCCTGCTCAAGGTAGCCTAAAGTAAAACCTGGAGAAACATGGGTTTCACCTTCGAACGCAGTATCAACACCTGCAAGCACCTTGAGAAGGGAAGATTTACCGGAACCGTTAAGGCCCAGCACACCAATTTTTGCACCATAAAAATACGAAAGAGAAATATCCTTGAGAACCTCTTTCTGACCGTGACGCTTTGTCACGCGAACCATCGAATAAATAATCTTATCCGGCTCGTTCTGACTCATATTACCACCTTGAATCTACTAGTAAACTGCAGTTCAGTTACTTGTTTTTGTTACCATTTCATCCCAAAATAGGCTCAACATCTGAGGCAAACAGAACAAGTCTATTTTGCGCGGATGCATATTTTTTTCTCTTCTTGCGCATTTGCCGAAAATTGTCCAGAAAAGCGCGTCACTTCTTTCCCATTCGCTAACTACTCACCACGTATATCAATCAACGTTTTTTCCTCAATCTAATACGTTGAAATGCCATTTAGTTCTGTGCTAGCTAAAACGCGAATTGACAAATATATTTCCTCTGTATGGAGAATTCATGGAAAATTACTCTGTAATGTACAGCAATACATATACTACTCCAAGCGATGCTAAAGGCTTTCTTTCCAGCAAGTTGCCTTCCCTCTTTTTTTATCCATCAATGGCTAAAATTGCTTACTCTGCCAACAGAGAAGCAAAACAGGGAAAATCTTCCGATCAGGCATGGGTCAAGGCAAGTTTACAAATTATTAAAGCGCTGGAACGGGTCGGGGTTTCTCTTTCATTTGAAAACATCTCTGCTTTTACAGAACTAAAATCCCCATGCGTGTTCATTGGAAACCACATGAGCACACTTGAAACATTTGTTCTTCCAGCGATTATCCAGCCTCATAAGCCTGTGACATTCGTTATCAAAAATTCTCTACTCACCTATCCGTTCTTTGGAGACCTTATGGCTTCCAGAGAACCGATTGCGGTCAACAGAACAAATCCACGTGAAGATTTAAAAACTGTTTTGTCTGAAGGATGCGAAAAACTGGCTCAAGGAAAATCTATTATCGTTTTCCCCCAGTCCACAAGAAGCACAAAGTTTGATCGCAGTAAATTTAACTCTATTGGCGTAAAGCTTGCCAAAAAAGCCGGTGTTCCTGTTGTGCCTTTAGCGTTAAAGACTGACTGCTGGGGCCATAGCAAATACAGTAAGGAATTCGGTCCAATCGACATTTTGAAAAAAGTTCATTTTGCGTTTGATACTCCAATCATTCCTGAAGGCAATGGTAAAGAGACTCATGCAACTGTATGCAACTTTATTGAATATTCCTTGAACAAGTGGACCAAATAACCAACAAAACATCAGCCCATTTTTCATACAGGAATCGGGGCAGTTCACACATTGTGTCATTACTAATGCCAGCCACAAGACCACCGGCTGGCATTATATTTTGTAAAAAAAACAATAAAATTTTACAAAACATGTAGACGTTCTCAGAACTATTTTGACTCATTGAAAATATTTACTTTTTCCTATTCCACCTACGTTTAGAAAACAAAAAAACGGCGTGTTAATACAGAAAATTTTTCTCATGCATTGACGCAAAAAAAATTGTAAGCTAAGCATTATTGCGTGCTCAAACAGTTTATAGGTAGAGTTTCGAGTTGCCGCGAAGCTCTACTGGATTAACCCTAAAACTATTGGGTCAAGCTATGACAATGACAAAAAAAGAAGCTCTGTTACTGGCTGCAAAAGAGCTCTTTGGTGAGTATGGTTACGCCGAGACTACGTTTAAAAAGATTTCTGAACGTGCCGGAGTTGCTCTCGGGCTCCTTACACACCATTACGGAAACAAAGAAAAATTGTTTCTTGCAGCAGGACTGGATGTTCTGGATGACTTCATTATCAAGCTGAGAGAAGCATGTGCTCAAGGTGACACCGGCTACGATTCTGTTATGAACTTTTGTCGTACCTACTTAGACTATTCTATCGCGCCGGAATCACACTTTCTTGTTCTCGTACGTTGCTCTCCATACTCAGACATGAAAACTCAAACTGATCGTGACGTTATGTATGAAAAGTTCAACCAAGTACCTCGCGAACTTGAGTATCATGTACGAAGAGGCATTGAAGATGGCTCCATCAAAGACTTACCTGCTCATGAAACCACTTCAGTCCTGACCTGTAACCTTGTTGGTGCAATTCGAACCCGACTTTTAACACCTTATGCACCAGCTAACCTTTACGATGAAGTCCTCAAATTTATTTCACGTAGTATTAAGAACGACTAGCAAACACTGCTAACGTAAAAAAAAAGGAAGAGATGTATCTCTTCCTTTTTTTTTATGCACAATCCCTAAAGGTTAACAACGTGCCCGTGTTAACCCAAAATTTGACCAGCCCTGTTATGCAGCTTTAATCACCAACGGAATAATGTGGCGTGCAGAAGATTCCTCTTGAGTTCTTCCAAGCTCAAAAGTTACTTCGTCCATACCAGCTAACGATGCGATCTCTTCAACCAATCCTTTCACATTAATGATAGGATGACGCATAAACACCTGCGGAAGACCATAAGTCAAATTACAGGCAAGACATGCACCATTACGCTGATTTAAAAAAAAGGCGAATTCAAGGGTGTCCTCAGAGCCTTTCACAAAAGCAAGCTCAATGTCATAAGCACCACTTTCTGCTTCTCCGTAGAGTGCGTCGAAGAATTCATCAGTTTTTGAAGCCGGAAACAACTCTTCCAGCTTTTCTTTTGTAAACACGGTATCAAACTGCATAACTTACTCCCAACCTTTTTATATCAAATGTGCACACTTATTTTCAGCAACAATTTTGTTACATAACAATGCTCAAAACTGCTCATATAAGCACCGTATAGATTTTATACTAAGTCAGCAACACCAGAAAGCTCTTTAAGACGCGCTATCACATCTTTTTCAAGCTGCAATACTTTGGTATTAATTTTATCTATTGAAAAATGTTCCAACAACTCTCTGGCGTCTATAGTTTGGCAAACTGGCAACAACCCGCCGAGGTGCGCAAGATAACCCACAATCGCTTCAGCTGAAATTCCGGCTTCACGCATTTTGCGCAATTCAAAATGCCCATGGCGCTTTGCCAGCCGTTCTCCTTCGTAATCCACAACAAGTGGAAGATGAATGTACTCAGGCGGAGGGCAACCCAACAACTCATATAAATAAACCTGTCGAGGCGTGCAGTGTAAGATATCTTCACCCCTGACAATCTGCGTAATCCGCTGACGAATATCATCGACAACCACCGCTAACTGATATGCAAAAACACCGTCCGAGCGTCTTAACGGGAAATCTCCGCCACAATCTTTCCAACTCATGCAGCACTCGCCATGCAACACATCGGTAAAATTGATTTGATCTTTTGCGCAGTGTAGTCGCATAGAGCTTCTGCGCCCTTCAGCTTCACGCTGGCTGCGCTCTTCAATGGAAAGGTTCAAGCAAAGCTCAGGATAGGCAGTTCCGTAATCACCTTTATGTGGCGCAGAAGCCAAAGAGCGTAGTTCTTTCCTGGTGCAAAAACACGGATAAACAAGCCCGTCCTGTTGAAGAGCTTCAATCACACGCTCATATAATCCTGTAGATTCACTTTGAGTATATGGTGCGTAATTACCACCTATATCTGCCCCTTCATCCCAATCCAAACCAAGCCAATGCAGATCTTCAATAAGACCATCTACATATTCCGGCTTAGATCGATCAGGATCAATGTCCTCTATCCGCAAGACAAGCTTGCCATGCTCCTTTCTGGCAGCAAGCCAGCACACGAGAAAAGACCATGCATTACCAAGATGAATATACCCTGTTGGAGAAGGCGCAAAACGTCCCCTGACAACATTGCGATCATTCAAATCGGCAGGACAAATTTCAGCAGCTATTTTTGCAAGATTACTTGTAGAACTCATGCACAGGTGAAATCATGGTGAGCATGATAAGTCAACCAGTTCATCTCACTCATTCAACTATATACATCAATTCTAAGGCTCTTCTCAGCCTAAAAGAAAAGAGACATACACCATCGTATTATTTCTTTCCGAAAGGACAACACATATCACGCTCGATTCATTAATAATTCACTTTTATTGAACCTATACAACTTATCCAACAACCTCAGAGCGTTCTTTTGAATACAATTTTATGCTATACTCACAACAAAAAGGAGTAGCTATGTCAGAAAAAAAATGTATTGCTAAGAACACAATGACAACTTCCCTTCTATCAGAAATGTACAAAGGGGCTACAAAAGCTTCGTATTTTGTGACAGATAACAGAGATTTTTCTGCTAATGATGTAAAACAATTCGAGCTTTTACTCAGCGCCAGCAACACACAAAAATGACATTAACTTCCTAAAACACACTCAACTGCTTGAAAAATTTATTTTTTATTTTACAACAAAATTATTGCTCAACTCATTTTTTCGGGATATAGTTTAGTCAAGATAAGCATAAAAAGCTGAAGTTAGTTAGTTCACCACTAAACTTAACTGATTACATCAAAGTTTTAGGGAGGTGTCCATTTGGAAACTCCACCATGCATCTTATCAGGCGAATAGGTTCAAAAAATTCGCCACAACTTGATTAGGAAACTAATTAATTCTCAACATAACTCAAAGAGATAGCACCGAGGCAACAGCCTCGGTGCTTTTTTTATTACCCTCTTTTATCCATATTTATTTTTTCAATACAATTCAGTGCGATTGCCAATAAGAGCGCCCACTAATTGCTACCCTCCCAACTAGTTACTCAACCAGTCGTGTTACTATTTGTTTTTTTTTAACACAAAGAATGGCGATTGAGTAAACAACCATTACACGCAGAGCATATTATCAATTTTTTCTATGAATTACAGGAGAAAATATCGGCATTTTATTGACACATTTTGCCAGCAAGATGTACGACTTTTATTGTTCTTCAACGTTATGATTCGTTTGATACTTAATGGTTTACAAACGCCCAAATGCAAGGAGGCAGGGATGAGTCTCAATAGGCGTGATTTTGTTAAACTGTGTACAGGGACTGTGGCTGGACTCGGGATTTCCCAGATGTTCAACCCAGCTGTATGTGAAGCGATTTCCGGTTCACTTAACGGCGACCGTCCTCCAGTTTTATGGTTACAGGGCGCAGGCTGTACGGGTTGTTCCGTATCACTGCTGAACTCTGTTAACCCTCACATTAAAGACGTTCTGCTCAAAGTTATTAGCCTTGAATTCCATCCAACAGTGATGGCATGGGAAGGCGAACCTGCAATGGAACACATGTACAAAATTGCAGACAAGTACGACGGTAAATTCTTCCTTGTTGTCGAAGGAAGCATTCCTACTGAAGCAGAAGGTAAATACTGTGTTATCGGTGAAGCCGGTCACAGAGAAATTACCATGGTTGACGCAATGAAAGAACTTGGACCTAAAGCAGCAGCAGTGCTTGCAGTAGGTACCTGTTCTGCATACGGTGGCATTCCTGCAGCAGCAGGCAGCCAAACCGGTGCCAAAGGTGTTCGCGAGTTCTTTGAAGCAGAAGAAATTGCAACTCCTGTTGTTAACATTCCTGGTTGTCCTCCGCATCCTGACTGGATCGTTGGAACAGTAACTGTTGCTCTTGACGCTATCAAAAAGCATGGTCTTGCAGACGGTCTTGGCGAAGTTGTTAAAATTCTTGATGATGAAGGACGTCCAACTCCGTTCTTCGGCGAGAACATTCATGACAACTGCCCATACCTTGAAGACTTTGATAACGACGTTCTGGCAACTAAGTTTACTGATGTTAAAGGTTGTCGCATGGAACTCGGTTGTAAAGGTCCAGATACCAACTCTGACTGTTACAAACGTAAATGGAACAACGGCATGAACTGGTGCGTAGAGAACGCTGTATGTATCGGTTGCGTTGAGCCAGACTTCCCTGATGGTAAGTCCCCGTTCTACGAGCCAGCTTAACGGCTTGTGCGCCCTTATACATTCCTAAGGAGGAATTAACATGTCTGGTTGCAAAAGAAATGGAGCAGCAGCCAGCGGTAAAACAGCTCACATCGCAATCGATCCGGTAACCCGTATCGAAGGTCACTTGAAAGCTGACGTTACCGTTGAGAATGGCAAAGTTGTGGACGCAAAGCTTTCCGGCGGTATGTACCGCGGGTTTGAACAGATCCTTCGTGGTCGCGATCCTCGTGACTCTTCACAGATCGTTCAGCGTATCTGTGGCGTATGTCCAACAGCGCACGCAACTGCTTCTATTATGGCTCAGGACGCAGCATTTGGCGTAAAAGTTACTGACAATGCTCGCGTTACCCGTAACCTCATACTCGGTGCTAACTACCTGCAGTCTCACATCCTGCACTTCTACCACTTAGCAGCACAGGACTTCGTTCAGGGTCCTGATAGCGCACCGTTTGTACCTCGTTACCAGAAATCCGACCTTCTTGAAGACCGTAACAAAGATCTTAAAGCTGTTAACGCAGCAGCTGTTGATCAGTACATCGAAGCTCTCGACGTACGTGCAGTCTGTCACGAAATGGTTGCTATCTGGGGCGGTAAAATGCCTCACGTACAAGGTCTCGTAGCTGGTGGCGCAACTGAAATGCCTACCAAAGATCGCATTCTTGAATACGCAGTACGTTTCAAGAAAGTTCGCGACTTTGTTAATAACAAATACCTCCCAACTGTTTACACCGTTGGTTCTGTATACCCTGACCTGTTCAAAGTTGGACAGGGTCATAAAGCATGTATCGCATACGGTGTATTCCCACTCGATAATGCTCACTCCAAGTTCATGATGAACCCTGGTGTATACTTCGACGGTAAAGACCATAAGTTTGATCCTTCCAAAATCCATGAAGATGTTAAATACTCATGGTTCGAAGATTCCACTTCCGGTCTGCACTACTCTGAAGGTAAAACTATCCCTGCTCCTAATAAAAAAGGTGCATACAGCTTCGTTAAAGCTCCTCGCTACAACGGCGTTGCTTGTGAAGTTGGTCCTCTCGCACGTATGTGGGTTGAGAACCCTCCACTTTCACCTGTTGGTCAGAAAATGCTGAAAGAAAAATTCGGCATGGACGCTAAACGCTTCCGTGATCTCGGTGAAGATGCAGCATTCTCCCTCATGGGTCGCCACGTAGCTCGTGCTGAAGAGACTTGGTACATCCTTGACTTCATTGACGCATGGCTCAAAGAAGTTAAACCAAACGAAGAAACCTTCACTGCTTACGAAATCCCTGAATCTGGCGAAGGTACTGGTTTCACAGAAGCTCCTCGCGGTGCTCTGCTCCACTACCTTGACGTTAAGGACAGCAAAATCAACAACTACCAGATTGTTTCTGCAACTCTCTGGAACTGTAACCCTCGCGATGACAAGGGTGTACGCGGTCCTGTTGAGGAAGCTCTCATCGGTGTTCCTGTACCGGACGTTGATAACCCAGTAAACGTGGCGCGTCTCATTCGTGCCTTTGATCCATGACTGGGCTGTGCCGTTCACGTGATGAACGCAGAGACCGGTAAAGTTTCCGTTGTTGAGTTCGAATAAGACTCGCTCCTGAACTTGCCTAATAAAAGAGGAACCTTCGGGTTCCTCTTTTTTTGCCAACATTTTTTTAGAATAGAGTTCAATAAAACACCTTGCCCAGCTATCAATATCTTTTTATTGATAGAGGACCTCATTACTACAGTTTTCACCTTGTTGCTTAAAGGACTAGTCATGAAAAAGCTTTTAGTATTAGGCATCGGCAATACCCTACTCACCGACGACGGTATTGGCGTTCACGCTGCTGAAGTTCTTTGGAAAGAAGAATGGCCGGAAAATGTTACTGTGATGGAAGCAGGAACATTTACTCAAGACATATATGCTCTATTCCAAGGCTACGACAGACTGTTAGTTCTTGATGTTATTCACGCTGAACATGAGCCGGGCACAATCTACGAACTTACAGAAGACGATCTTCGCTCAAACGAAAAACAACGAGTTTCAATTCATGATATCGACATGCTCGACTCACTCCAGATGTGCGAAATGCGCTGCGGCACGCGCCCACGAATGGAGATTATCGGCATGCAGCCTTACGATATTACAACTTGGAATATTGGACTTTCTGAAGTTTGCCAGGCAAAATTTGACAACTTCGTATCACACGCCCGCAAACGTATTCAGCAAATTATCAAAGAGCTGAACTAAAACGTTCGTTCCCTTCAAACAAAAAAGCCCCCTAAATGATCAGACCAATCAAACAGGGGGCTTTTTTTGTTGTATAGAAATTAATAAGTTATGCTTCTTACCGCAAGCAAAGACATAGGTTGAAATAGCAGCCATCCACCACTGCTAAAAAATATGCAGAAAGCTCTTTGACCATTCTGTTGAGGCTCCGCCCGTTCTTAAACCCACCACAGATATCCAACCTTCCATCTGCCAACTTTGTAGGCACCACCAACAAAATTCCTACAACATACGTTTAAAACTCAACATCCTAAAAATACCCCCTCATAAAAAAATCTTCGCCCCCCTGAATTTTCTTAAATAAACAAGCTTGATAGATACCCAATTTAAAAAATTAAGCTGCTGGTACAATTCCTGCTTTCATTATTCTGTAAACCATACCAATTTTTTTCATCTCGGGTACATCCCAATATATCGGAGAAACTACCATATGAAAGCTTTAGAAAACAAACAGCTGTCCTTTAATCAACCCCTTAAGTTGACGGAATTTTACAAAATCGGACATGACAAAGATCCAATAAGCCTCAACGATAAACGCCAACTCACCGCAGGCAAATCGTGGAAAGGACGTATCGTTTCCATGCTTGAAACAGTTGGAATTTTCAAAAAATACTGCACTGATTTTCGCGAACAAGAAGTCGCAAGAAGCAGGAATACAGCATGGAAGCTCTCAAAAGTTTTGGAAGAAAAATATGGTGCTCGTTCCCTACACGCAGCCCTTGAAAACACGAAACAACGTTTCCACGGCATGGACGAAGTACGCTTCATTAAAGGCATTGATCTCGGCATGAAAGATCAGGAGACTCTTCTCACATGTGGTGAAGCACGTTCTGTCATTAACGAAGCCGCTGCTGTTAGTAAGTTTTTGGAATTGCATCCAAAGCCACAAACCTGCGAAATGGGAACTCAGACAGATACACCTAACGTGCATGAAGTAGAAATCCAGACAGAACTACTTAAAGAACTTAAACCATTAAAAAAACTGTCACCAAAAGCTACACAGCATTCGGTATCTTCACAGGCTCAAACAGGCACCACAACAGCAGCACAATCCACCCCTAACACTGTCAAAGCGCCCCTAAGCAATGCAGAATTAATCACTGACCCTATTAAAAAACACTCCTTGGCAAAAGATTTTGTTAAAGATGAAAGCAAGCTGCAGGGAATTCTCAAGGAAATGGGAGCGTCGCCAGAAAAACTCACAAGCTCCCGTGCTGAATACGTTGCCTCACACGTTTTAAAAGAGGTCCACGCACAGGCAACCGACAAAGAGCTTACAGAAAACGATCTGCACCGCATGGCTAAACACGCGCTCGAAACAGCGTTAAAGCATTCTTCAGCTTGGAACCGTGTTGAAGCAATCAAAATTGGAACAGAGAAACACTTACATAGCACCGACAGCAACTTTAAAGCCGATACTAAAGCTCTTTCCTCCGAAGTTAAGAAAAACGCTAAAGAAATAATCACTCGCGATTTTATTACAAAGGTTGCACAAGAAAAAGGCATATCTCTCAATGATGCTCAAACCAAATTTGCTATGAAAGAAGCTATAAGCACCGCTGCATACACAGCAGAAAAGCAAGGCGTTATGCTTGGCAGGGAAAACTTTAAAGAAATCGCGATAATTAAAATAGATGAAGTAAAAGGTAAAAGTCGAGCTCGCCTACTCGCCGGCTTCTAATAAACCAATACAGAAAGGTTCAGATTATGGACAACCATACAATTATACAGGGTGTTTTAAAAGAATTCGGCAAAATTATTGATCTTGAATCCCTTGCTCTTAATCAAGACGGAAGCTGCAAGCTTATGTTCGACAACGAGCTTGAAATAAATTTTGAACTGGATCAAACCACAGACAGCCTATTCCTTATAAGCCCGGTTGCAGTAGGAAACGAAAAACTGTTTGCTGATGCACTACAACTAAACCTTTTCTGGGGGGAACTTAACGGATGTCGCTTTATTTTACTTGGCAACACCAACGTCCTAGCCCTTATGCGCCGAATCCCAGTTGAAAGATTCGATCTCATCACTCTTGAAACAGAGCTTGAAAAATTTCTGGAGACTGTCTCTGTATGGAAACAAGCATTTGAAAACAAATTGCAAGAGGAACAAGAGAGCGCAAGCACATCCGATCAATACATGCAAAATTTTATGAATCGTGTGTAACAATATAAGACATGTCACATCGTTATCCATGAAGGAATATTAAAAAGAATTACAGGTTGATGTGGCGAAAACTACCATATCAACCTGTAGTCAACTACTTCAACATGTAGAAGTTTCTTTTGAATTCAAGAACCTAGACAAGTTATTTTCTTGAACCACTTCTGAATACCCCACTTTTCACTCTAGAGTACGACTCTACCTATCCTGGTCTTTTATAAAAAGCCCACATCGTATTCTTTCTGCCCTCTCACCAACATAGACATACCACAAACTTCATCCACCTAAATTAATTGTAATTTTTCTCAAAAGCCGAGTCCTATATATTTCATAGCACTAAAAAGCCCCCAACCTTCCCCACGGATTCTACATATACACCTCATCTAATAGTAATCATCTGATGATATTGTTTTTTTCTATTATGCAAAAAAATCCAGTCATGCTATGTTGATGCCAATTATATGAGTTGACTTCTTAGTTATATGTATATGTTACGTATGAAGCCAACAGTGTTTATACGTCTGGTGTAGCACCAAAGTGCAAACCGTTTCCTTCCTATAAGGAGGTTGTATGAAAATTTCTGTAGGTCTCGGCAAAGAAGATGTCGTTGAACGTCTAGAGAAAAAAGGCGTCTCCCGCCGTCAATTCCTAAAGTATTGTACTGCCGCCGCAGTATCACTGGGAATGGGGCCCGCGTTCGGCGCCAAAATTGCCGAAGCTGTCACCTCTAAACTTCGTCCTTCGGTAGTGTATTTGCATTGTGCAGAATGCACTGGCTGTACTGAAGCTCTATTACGGGCACATGAGCCGTACATTCAAGAAATCCTCTTTGACACAATTTCACTCGACTATGATGAAACCATTATGGCTGCAGCCGGTGATGCAGCTGAAAAAGCCCTTGATCAAGCTGTGACAAATCCTAACGGTTTTATCCTCGCAGTCGAAGGCGGCATCCCGACAAAAGACGGTGGTATTTACGGCAAAGTAGCCGGACACACCATGCTGGATATTGTGACGAAGATCGCCCCAAAAGCAACAGCGCTTATCAACCACGGTACTTGTGCCTGTTTCGGTGGCGTCCAAGCTGCTGCTCCTAACCCGACTGGTGCAAAAGGTGTTAACGAAGTTCTTAAAGATAAAAACATCGTTGGCATTAATGTGCCGGGTTGCCCACCTAATCCATACAACTTTGTACATACTATCCTGTACTATCTCACAGAAAAGAAAGCACCAGAGCTTGACGATCTTCAAAGACCTATTCCGTTCTTTGGCACAACTGTTCACGACAAGTGCCCACGCTTGCCACACTTTGAAGCCGAAGAATTTGCTCCTTCCTTCAATTCTGAAGAAGCCCGTAAGGGTTGGTGTCTGTATGAATTAGGATGCAAAGGGCCAGACACATATAACAACTGCCCAACCATCAAATTCAATCAGGTAAACTGGCCTGTTGAAGCAGGTCATCCTTGTATCGGCTGCTCTGAACCAGACTTCTGGGACGAAATGAGTCCATTTTATGAAAACTAGCAGCTTGAACCGATAGCTTATCCCAAGGAGCAAGATACATGAAAAGCAATTCCTCTGGATTCCCTGTTACTCCTCAGGGCAACAAGAGCGGCAGAGTTGTTGTAGATCCTGTCTCGCGTATTGAAGGTCACCTTCGTATCGAGGTAGAATTAAAAGATGGTAAAATTGCCAACGCATGGAGTTCTTCAACTTTATTCCGTGGGCTTGAAATAATCCTTAAAGGTCGCAAACCGGAAGACGCCCAGCACTTTACTCAACGCTCATGTGGCGTTTGTACCTATGTGCACGGCCTTGCTTCCACCCGTGCAGCAGAAGATGCCTGCAAAGTGACCATTCCAGAAAACGCTACCCTTATCCGTAACCTTGTTATGGCCAGCCAGTACATGCATGACCATATTGTTCATTTCTACCATCTCTGTGGACTGGACTGGATTGACGTAGCGGGCGCATTAAAGGCAGACCCTAAAAAAGCTGCTTCCATTGCGAACTCTATCTCACCACGCAAAACCAAAGCAGAAGACCTTAAAGCCGTTCAAACAACCCTTAAGAAGTTTGTAGACAGCGGCCAACTTGGGCCTTTCACAAATGCATACTTCTTAAACGGTCATGAAGGATACTACCTAAGCCCTGAACTGAACCTTATTGGCACAGCTCACTACTTGGAAGCTCTCAAAATTCAGCTTCTCCCTGCCCGTGCAATGGCTATCTTCGGTGGCAAAAACCCACATCCCCAGTTCATGCAGGTTGGCGGCGTAACTTGCTACAGTTCTTTAGAAAAAGACAAACTCAAGCAATTCCGTGACCTTGTCATGCAGACAAAAAACTTCATTGATCAGGTTTACATCCCTGACCTCATCGCAATCGCAGGCCAGTATAAAGACTGGACACAATACGGCGGTTGTACAAACTTCCTCACCTTCGGTGAATTCCCAACCAAAGGTCAGGAATTTGATACCCGCTTCTTACCTGCCGGTGTCGTCATGGATCGCAACATCAAAGAAATACAAAAGTTCGATCCAGGCAAAATCGCTGAGCATGTTCGCTACAGCTGGTACAAAGGTGATAAAGCATTACATCCTTACAAGGGTGAGACCGACCCTAAGTACACTGACATGTTCGGTGAAGATCGCTACTCATGGATGAAGGCACCTCGCTACCAAGATAAAGCTATGGAAACAGGCCCTCTTGCACAGGTACTCATCGCCTACGCAAAAGATCATCCTAAAGTTAAACCGCTTGTTGATCACGTCATTAATACACTTGGTATTAAAGTTGAGAACCTCTACTCAACTCTCGGTCGCATCGCAGCTCGCGGTATTGAAACGGCTGTTATTGCAGAACATTGCATAGAAATGCTGGACCAGCTTGAAGGCAACCTCGCAGCAGGCAAAAACCAAATTATCGAAGACATCGATATGGTGGATAAAGCTGAAGGCGTTGGTTTCGTTAATGCTCCACGCGGTGGTCTTTCACACTGGCTCAAGGTTAACGAACAAAGAATCGATAACTTCCAGCTTGTTGTGCCTTCCACATGGAACCTCGGCCCTCGCTGTGCAAACGACCTGCTGTCACCAGTAGAAGAAGCACTCATCGGCACCCCTGTGGCAGATGCAGAACGTCCTGTTGAAATCCTCAGAACTGTGCACTCCTTCGACCCATGTATCGCCTGTGGCGTACACGTCATCGACGGCAACACAAACAAAGTGCACAAGTTTAAAATTAGATAAAGAAAGTTGACTTCGGTGGCTGGGGAAGAATCTTTCTCCCCCAGCCACCTTTGCCAATCGGAGGCAAAAAAGGAAAAAGAACTATGGCTAATTCTCCCGAAATTCTCGTTCTGGGCGTGGGAAACACGCTGTACACTGATGAAGGGCTTGGAGTTCGTGCTGTTGACCAATTGTCCTCTTCGTATAATTTTTCAGATAATGTAGCGCTTTTTGACGGTGGCACTCTTGGCATGAAGCTGATGGATCACATCGTTAAGTACGACAAGCTGATTGTTGTCGATGCAGTACTATGCGGAGATAAGGCAGGCTCCATCTATCGCCTAGTTGGTGAAGATTTACGCAAGAGCCTTGGTTTCAATAATTCAATGCACCAAACAGATTTAGTAGACACACTCATCTTCTGCGAACTCATTGGAAATCGTCCCGACACCGTCGTCATCGGGATGGAACCTAATGACTACGAAACAATGAATATTAATCTCTCACCAGAAGTAGCTTGCAAACTTGATTCAATGTGTGACATTGTACTCCAGGAAATTACTGAGTCCGGCGGCAAATTTTTCGCAAAATAGTCTGCCGGTATCCATTCAAAGTATATTTTGATGAATTATCAGCATTACGCTGTTCCTAGGAGTGCTTATGTGTCTTGCAATTCCTGCTGAAGTTGTAGAAATTCAGTCTGATACGATGGCAAAATGTCGAGTGGGACAAAGTGAAACCTACATTGATGCCTCTACCATGCTTTTGGAAAGTCCTGCCGAAATAGGTGACTACGTGATTGTTCACGCAGGATTTGCCCTTCGCAAGCTGGACTTTGATGAAGCACAGGAGACATTACGGCTACTCAGACAAATGGCAGGAATTAACGAAAACACACCGGGCGCTTTTTAGCTAATTCAGTTCATAGTAGTATTAGTCTCCTGTAGAATAACTGCAGGGGACTTTTTTCTTTTGACAAAAAAGTTATTTTTCTTCATCACTGCTCTGTTCTTGACTTTAGCAAGCATTTAAATCAATCTAACTGACTTATTTCAGCAATGTTACTTCCGGAGGAAGAGATTCCCATGAGCGACTACAAAAAGACGCTGCATCTCCCAAAAACCAAATTTCCAATGAAGGCAAACCTCTCCCAGAAAGAGCCTGAAATGCTCAAAGAATGGGAAAGCAAAAAAGCCTATGATGCAATGATCGCCGCAAGCGGCGAGAATGGCGAGTACGTCCTGCACGACGGCCCTCCATATGCTAACGGTCACCTCCACCTTGGTCACGCACTGAACAAGGTTCTTAAAGATATTATTATTAAGTCCCAGAACATGCAGGGCAAAACAGCCCAGTTCGTTCCGGGCTGGGACTGTCACGGTCTTCCGATTGAGCTTAAAGTAGAACAGCAGCTCGGCGAAAAGAAAAAAACCATTCCTGAACACGTATTCCGTAAACTCTGCCGCGAATACGCTAATAAATTCGTTGGCATCCAGCGAAAAGAGTTCAAACGTCTCGGTGTGCTTGGCGAATGGGAAAAGCCGTACCTTACCATGCATCCATCTTACGAAGCTGCTACAGCTCGTGAGCTTGGTCATTTCATGGAAAAAGGCTCTGTTGCTCGTAGTAAAAAGCCTATCTACTGGTGTGCTTCCTGTAAAACTGCTCTTGCAGAAGCAGAAGTTGAATACGATGATCACGTATCTCCTTCCATCTACGTTCGTTTCCCTATGAACGACGCACGAGTGAAGGAAGTATTCCCACAGGCAGACCCAGCAAAAACATTCGCAATCATCTGGACAACCACTCCATGGACAATTCCAGACAACATGGCGATTGCCGTACACCCAGAGCTTGAATACAGCCTCGTTGAGGTAAGCGGCGACTTCTACCTGCTTGCTTCTGCATTGGTTGAAGAAAACGCTAAAACCTTTGAATGGGAAGACTACTCTGTAGTTGGCACCACCACTGGTGACAAGCTTGAAGGTATCGTTGCCAAACACCCTATTTACGACCGCGAATCTCCGATCTGCCTCGGTGATCACGTTACTACCGAATCCGGTACCGGCTGTGTTCACACTGCTCCAGGTCATGGTCGCGAAGACTTTGAAGTTGGTCAGAAATACGGACTTGAAACTTACTCCCCAATGGACGACGAAGCTCGCTTCCTCGATTCCGTTGAATTCTTTGCAGGCCTCACCATTACCGAAGCTAACCCTAAGGTAATCGAAAAGCTTCAAGAAGTGGGTAACCTTCTTGGTCACTCCAAAGTTAAGCACTCCTACCCACACTGTTGGAGGTGTAAGCAGCCTGTTATCTTCCGTGCTACTACTCAGTGGTTCATTACCATGGAAGCTAACGATCTTCGCAAACGCTCCCTTGATGCAATCCGTAATGATGTAAAATGGATTCCAGCATGGGGTGAAGAGCGCATCTACAACATGATCGAAAACCGTCCTGACTGGTGTATCTCCCGTCAGCGCATGTGGGGCGTACCTATCATCGCACTGCTTTGTAAGAGCTGTGATGAAGCTTGGTACGACACCGAGTGGGTAAACGGTATTGTAGAGAAGTTTGCACAGCACGAAACAGGTTGTGACTACTGGTTTGAGTCAGACATTGCTGAACTCGTACCGGAAGGACTTGCCTGTCCTAAGTGTGGCGGCAACCACTGGAAACGCAGCAGAGACATTCTCGACGTATGGTTCGACTCCGGTACAAGCTTTGCCGCAGTTGTAGAACAACGTCCGGAACTCAGCTTCCCTGCTGACATGTACCTCGAAGGTTCTGACCAGCACCGCGGTTGGTTCCATAGCTCCTTGCTTGCTTCTATGGGTACCCGTGGATGTGCTCCATACAAAGAAGTTCTTACTCACGGCTACGTAGTAGACGGCGAAGGTAAGAAGATGTCTAAATCTTTGGGCAACGGCATTGAGCCGGAAGAAGTAATCAAAAAATACGGCGCAGAAATTCTCCGTATGTGGGCTTCTTCTGTTGAATACCGCGAAGACGTACGTATCTCTGAAGAAATTCTGAGCCGCCTCGTTGACGCATACCGTCGAATTCGTAACACTAGCCGCTACCTGCTTGGTAACATCAGCGACCTTACTGCAGACGCTCTTGTTCCGTTTGAAGAAATGGAAGCACTTGATCGCTACGCACTCGACCTCGTATGCCGTGCGCACGAAAAAATTCAGACTGCTTACAAAGAATACGAATTCCACAAGGTGTACCACACCCTGCATAACCTGTGCACAACCGATCTTTCTTCCTTCTACTTAGATATCCTGAAAGATCGCCTCTACTCTTCTGCTGCTGACAGCAAAGAACGTCGTTCTGCACAGACTGCAATGCTGCACATTGTGACCTTACTCGTTCGTAACATGGCTCCAGTACTCAGTTTCACTGCTGAAGAAGTATTCAAATACATTCCTGAAGGTCTCAAGCCAGAAGTGGATACCGTATTTGCACTTTCTTCCAAAGATCTGCAGCTCTTCTCCATCTCTGATGAAGAACGTGCTAACTGGGACGCCCTGCTTCAGGTTCGCTCTGAAATGACCAAAGCAATTGAGCCTGTACGTAAAGAAGGTATTGTTGGTCATCCGCTGGATACCCACATCACCCTGTACATGGCAGCTCCTCTTGCTGAAAAGCTTGAAGCGCTGAACACTGACCTGCGTGCTAACTTTATCGTTTCACAGCTTTCAACAGCCGCTCTTGAAGATGCTCCTGCAGATGCCTTCGCATCTGAAGTTGAAGGTCTTAAGATCACTGTCGCTAAAGCTGAAGGCGAAAAATGTGAACGTTGCTGGATTTACAGCAACGAGCTTGGCACTGACAGCGAACACCCAACTATCTGCCCACGTTGTACTGGCGTTCTCAAGGCAGCTGAGTAATCAAAAATATTTACCTCTGCGGGCCGAGGCGCTGCCTCGCCCGCATAAGAGGATTACACCTCTTATTTACAATCGACTGCAATAACAGCTTTTTCATTTGACTTTAGTTCAATATTTGCAAAAGTTGCTAGCGGCAGCCTGAGGAAAGAAATTGCAAAAAAACTTAAGGTACGTTTCATCAGTTAACGTAACCACAAGGACTGCCTACAAACTCTCCTCAATCTTCATGGTAAATATTTTGTCATAAATTTAAGAGCCTGCCGGACTTGCTTCGGTAGGCTCTTTTTATATATGCTTCCGTACCTGGAGGTACCATGCGCTCTCGATACATGATCGTCTACGGAATTGGTCTTCTTTCCATTATTGTTGACCAATTCACTAAGTGGCTTACCGTTCAAAACATTCCCTTATGGAGTGGTTTTCCCGTAATTCCTGATTTTTTTAATCTGGTGCATGTACTTAACCGTGGTGCGGCATTCGGATTTTTGAGCAGCACAGAATCCAACTGGCAAATTTGGCTATTCAGTGGCGCAGCTGTTGCCGCCTGTATTGCCGTGCACCTTATGACGCGCTCCGCAAAAGCCAACAAAATCCTTTTCATAGCATTAGGACTTATCCTTGGTGGAGCCGTAGGCAACCTCATTGACCGCATTAGAATTGGCGCTGTTATCGATTTTCTCGATTTTTACTATAATAATTACCATTGGCCGGCATTTAACGTCGCAGATATTTGTATCTGCATTGGCGCAGGACTAATGCTGTTGACCATCAAGGACATTGCATAGGGAGAACTTATGAATGATTTATTGCCAATATTAAACATATTTTCAGTGTCTGAAATGAATCCGGCACTGATGGCTCTGGCTCTCGCTCTTCCCATTTTGCCTAATTTATGGTCTATTTGGCATTCATATAAACATGAATTCACATCACCGATGGAAAAATACGGCTGGATGCTTGCAGGCGTAATGCTACCAGTAATTGGTGGAATTCTGTATCTGCTGTTCGGCTTCCGCCGCACTACCGGACTTGCCCCGTGGGCGAAACCACCTCAACAGAGAGGATAATCCATGCGAATTGCTATTCGTGTAACTCTGCTATGTCTCAGTGCTCTATCCCTGCTCGCTTGCGTTAAACAGGAACAGGTAAACCTCTTGGAACGTAAGCTGTCGCAGCAGGAGCAACAAATTCTTGCTCTTAACAACACTCTTGGTTCCACTTCACAAGCTCTTGATTCTGTACGTCCTGAACAGGCCGACATCTGGTCTGAATTAAAGGGGATGAAAGTTTCTCTCGCTACCATTGAAGGTCAAATCGAGGATGTCCAGGCTGAATCAGGTACCGTTGCTTCTCTTGAAGCAGACGTTGCGAACATCAAACAACGTATCACACAGATTGAAGGCGCCATACGCATGATGTCATCACAGTTAGGTATTGAAAACTACCTTCCTGCCCCTGCACCTAAAACAACAACTTCGAGACTGCCTGCAACATCAGTTCAGCTGCCAGCAAACGGAGAAATGCTTCCGACTCAGAATGGACAAGTAGTTCAGGGTGCCCAACCAGTGGAACCTGCACCAGTTGTACCTGCTACTCCTCCCCAGAAAGTAGCTCCTGAAGACCTTGCAGAAGCATTATATAAAAGTGCGTTACAGGCTTTCAATGAACGCCGCTATGAAGATGCACAGCGCATGTGGAGTGAGTATGAAAAGACCTACCCAAAATCCAAACTAGCTGCGAACGCTAAGTTTTGGCAGGGCGAGGCATACTTCCAAATGAAAAACTACGCACGCGCAACCCTTGCTTACGAGGATGTCATTAAAAAATATCCTAAGAGTAATAAATTTCCACAGGCCTTATTAAAACAGGGTCTCAGCTTTATTAAACAAGGCAAAAAAAATGCCGGCAAGTTCCGCCTCAATCAACTTATTGAAAAGTTCCCTAAATCAGTTGAGGCAAAACGCGCTAAGCAAGAGCTTGCTAAACTGTAAGTCAATTTGGTTAACATCATGACAAAAGAGTACCGTAAAAACGTCCATCTGACCTTTCCGCCTACCATTTCCGGCTCACCTGTTATCTGTGACCTTACCCGAATGTTCGATCTTTCTTTCAACATTCTCAAAGCACAGATTACCCCTCGCAAAGAGGGGCACATGACCGTTGAAATCATCGGCTCTAAAGAGAATTATCAGAAGGGTATTGAGTATCTGGAGAAAAACCGTATTGTTGTAACCCCTGTTACTCAGCGAATCTCACGCGATGAAGATTCCTGCATGCACTGTGGTATGTGCACGGCAATCTGTCCTAATGGTTCTCTTTTTGTTGATCGTGAGAAGCGTACTATCGTGTTCGATATTGATCGTTGTACCGCTTGTGGCATGTGCGTACGGGTATGTCCGGTTAACGCAATGCATGTTGATTCAGAAAATGGCATGATCTAACACCGGAGTTGTCTATGGAAAAACGAGAATTTGCATCCATCTCATTGTACCTCAAAGGTCGTATGCGCCTTTTAACAGATAAAGATGAGCCGTCCCGTTTTTCCGGTTTCGGTCTTTCTGATTCCAATCTGGATGTTGAAGAGCTCAAAAACTCCCATACACCGGAAGCAATGATCTCATTTCTTCTCAACATGAATGCAAAACTTGATGCAATCCTCTCCCACTTGAAACATGACCAACTTGAAATGGACTTTCCAAGCCCAATTGAAGTTACAGAATTGAGTGGAGCTGATCTTACCATCAAGAACACTCTTGGGTTAAAGGAAGGCACCTACCTTGAGTTACTTGTCTTCTTAAGCGACTTCCCTTTGAGTGTTGCTGGTGCCTGCGGACATGTAACCAGAGCTGATGATAACACCGCTACGGTGGAGTTTGACCGAATCAGCGCAGAAGACCGTGAAAAAATCGTTCATCACGTTTTTGTGGAAGAACGAAGACAAATTCGAACCCAACGCCTTGCATAACATCTGCCCAGCCAGAGAATAAGCAACGTTAAGGTTACGATAATCTAAAGCCCCTCATATTAAATGCTATGAGGGGCTTTTTTATTATATTTGGTTAGATAATACATAGGTAAACTTTTACTGCTCCCCGTTACTGCTGACTGTAACAGGAAAACAGCGCATAAGCCGTTGCATTTCGGAAAATAATTATTCATAGTTACCCAGCTTCTAAAGGTTACTCGTATTTTTGCTTTCCTTCTCACCTTAACAACGCCTTAGGGAGACCTCTTCTATGACTACTAACGACGCTAATGTAATGGATGAAATTTTAGATCGCGTTTCCAGCCAGATCGCGAACAGCATTACCCAGACCATTACTACCAGTGTAGAAAATACCCTAAGTGAGCATCTGACTCAGGCTTTGATGGAAGGTGAATTTTACAAAAAGCTCAGCATAGAAATGCACGAGGGCCTTCAATCCATCTACTCCGAAATCACCGCTTCAGATACCCCAAATTTAAACGCCGATGAAGAAAAGCAGGCAACTCAACTCTTTGGTGAAGCCTCTGAGCAGCTGGATGCAGTCTATAAGACCCTTGAGAATGCTACAGATAATATTATGACAATCGTCGAGCAGCAGATTCAGATGCGAGAACTGGCTCTAGCTCACCTGCAAAGCGCACAACGCGCACAGCCTGACAATAAGGACTTAGCCGCACTAGCATCCCTAGAAAATAAGTTAAGCCAGAACATGAATGAAATCATGACTGCCCTCAGCTTTCAGGATCTGGCCGGTCAACGTATTCTACGTATCATCAGCGCATTGCAAAAACTTAAGACCACAGTTTTTGACCTCTATTCAACAAGTGACTTTATCGCTGTTAAAAAAGCAGAGCGAGAATCTCAGGCAAAACAAGCCGATTCAACTAAAAAAGTTGATAACTCTGAACTAAAAGGTCCTAGTGAGACAGCCTCACAATCAGACGTTGACAATTTACTCGCATCTCTTGGACTTTAGAAATTGAAAGATAGGGATTACTTTTTTCTATATTTTCTGTATGTTGCGAAGTAAATTGTCGCATCATATACTTTTAGGACAACAACAACCTCTTAGAAAAAACGCTGTAAGGAACATTTTCAGTAACTTTTTGCAGATTTGCAATTGACAGTGAGTTACCAAGGTGTTAGCTACTCCTCCTCAGCACAAAGAGGGCCTATAGCTCAGTTGGCAGAGCCTCCGGCTCATAACCGGCAGGTCGCAGGTTCAAATCCTGCTAGGCCCACCAGCACTCAAGCGCTTGCAGTTTTCTGCAAGCGCTTTTTATTGTCCAGCACACTCAAATGCTAACAACCAATCCCTCACCACCGATGACTTCTTTGTACAGGTAACACAGCTCACAGAAGAGTCTTATGCCATACCATACGGAAGTCGCTGAACATTGCGCTCCACCCTCCTCATCACTACAAACTGGAATTTCTTAAAGAGCGTAATATGTAATATTCGTATGCTGGCGTAACCACGCTACATGCTGTTATGCGAATATTCATCATAGCTTGAATCGGCTAAAATCCGCAGCCTACCTTGACGAGAAGCACTTACTAACGTAGTACTCTCAATAATTATCGACACGCAATCAACAGACTTCGTAATTTAAGGGGCATAATTAATGAAGCTTTCTGCGCGTACTCGCTATGCTGTCCGAATTCTTGTAAAATTGGGACGACATGGCACGGATTCTCCATTGAAAACCACTTCCTTGTCAGAATCATCAGGAGTTTCCGTACAGTTCATCGAACAAATCCTTCGTCCTCTCAAGAAAGCAGGACTTATTAAAAGCATGCGCGGCGCTGCCGGGGGCCACATGCTTGCAAAATCACCCAAAGATATCTCAGTTGGTGACGTTATACGTATAATGGAAGGACATGTGGGACTTACCGCATGCTGTGACATAAAACTTGCTGACGAATGCCCACGAAAAGACTTTTGCACTACTCGCAACGTCTGGCTTAAGGCATCCAAAGTTTTAGAAAAGGAACTGGACTCAATATCACTGCAAGATATTATTGATGGAAAAGTTCAACCTCTTGAATAATCTTTAACACGTACTATTCGTAACGAACTGCTATCTAATTTGTTACGAAAACTACATAAACAACAGCGCCCTGCTATAAATTTATAGCAGGGCGCTGTTGTTTATTATGAAATCATCTTTTTTGCACACTGCATCAACAGCCCTTCATTCTTACAAATAGCTTCTTTTCAATCCCCTTTCCCTCTCCATAACCCCTATAATACGCATATTTTTTTTTTAGAATCCTTGTTGACACCCATTTCTGATTCAGCTATTTCCGACCTATCTAATCCGGATTAGATTAATCTGGATTACAGAGGTAGGAATTACTCCAACAAAAACTACACACCAAAATCAAGGAGCAAGTCATGCGTATATCTACAACTGCACACAATGCATCGTTACTGCTAGCTCATCTTGCTCTACAGGATGGCAACAAACCAGTACCAGCTGCAACCCTATCTGATAAAACAGGTATTTCTGTAAAATTTATCGAAAAAATTATCCGCTCTCTTAAATCTGCCGGAATGGTCAGAAGCGTGCGCGGCGTTGCTGGTGGTCATATCCTCTGCAGACGCCCTGAAGAGGTAACTCTTGCGCAGGTATTGCGGGTTATTGAAGGCGGAGTAATTGCCCCTACTCCCCAGGTTGAAGATGAGTTTGTTTCTACTCCTGTTGTTGGTTCTTGGGACAGTGTAGCGCAAGCATTAGAAGACACTCTTGAGAAAATCACTCTTGCCGACCTGATGCGCAGCGAGGCCTCAACCTACAGTCAATATAATTAATCCGGTAACAGGCAGGGGAAAACAAGATACGCCCCCCCTACCCAACTTACCTCAATCGTAAATCTATTCAGGAAAGCTGGCTGCCATTGGGTATGTCCAGTTTTTCCTTAGAGATAATGTTGCTTTAAAAAAAATCGTCCAAATAGACGTAACCGCTTACTGGTGGGGATCATCCTGCAGGTGAGCACTACTTCACTGATATGTAAGAGGAGATCAGGCATGAAGAAACTACTTATTCTCGGTTCAGGTTGTGGCGGCACAATGATTGCCGCAAAAATGCGCAAGCTGCTTGCTGAGAAAGAATGGGATATCACAATTATCGACCGTGATCCGATGCACCACTACCAGCCAGGCTGGTTGTTCGTACCATTCGGCATCTACACTCCGGGTGATTGTGTAAAGCCAAAAGCTGAGTTTATCCCTAAAGGTGTTAACTTCGTACTGGATACCATTACCAATATTGACCCAAAGAACAAAGTTGTAACCACTAAAGAAGGTAAATACGACTACGACTGGATCGTAATCGGTACCGGTGCTCGCGTTGTACCAGAAGAAGTTGAAGGTATGATGGATGACTGGCGTGGTGATATCCACGACTTCTACACCCCTGACGGTGCAGCGGCTCTTATGCCTAAACTGCACGACTTCACCAAGGGTAAGTTGATCCTCAACATCGCAGAAACACCATACAAATGCCCTGTTGCTCCACTTGAATTCCTCTACATGGCTGACGACTTCTTTAAGAAGCGCGGCGTACGTGACAACATTGAGCTTGAGCTTGTTACTCCGCTTACCGGTGCATTCACCAAGTCTGTAGCAAACCGCATCCTTGGTGGTCTCTGTAAAGAAAAAGGCATTAACATTGTGCCTAACTTTGTTCTCGACAGCGTTGACACCAAAAACAAAGCTCTTGTTAACGTAATGGGTGAAGAGATTAACTACGACCTGCTCGTATCTATTCCACCTAACTTTGGTCAGCAGGTTCTCGAAGACTCCGGCATCGGCGATGCTATGTGCTTCGTACCTACCGACAACCACACTCTCAAAGCTGAAGAGCACGAGAACATGTACGTAATCGGTGACGCAACCAACGTTCCAACTTCTAAAGCTGGTTCTGTTGCTCACTTCGAGTGCGACATCATCTGTGAAAACCTCTTCTCTGAAATCAACGGTGGCGAGCCACATCACAAGTTTGATGGTCACTCCAACTGCTTTATCGTAACCAGCCTTGAGAAAGCATCTCTCATCGACTTTAACTACGAGACTGAGCCGCTTCCAGGTAAGTTCCCGCTTCCAGGCGTTGGACCTTTCGATCTTCTCGGCGACACCCGTATGAACTACTACGGCAAACAGATGTTCCGTTGGGTTTACTACAACCTCATGCTGAAAGGTCACGAACTTCCATTTGAGCCAAACATGTACATGGCTGGCAAAATCGACGTTCGTAAAAACAAATAGCGGAGCCTACTACTATGACCAACGAAGAACTCATCTTAGCTCGCCTTGAAGCTATGGAAGAAAAAATCAGTATGATGCATAGTCGTGCTGAAACCATGGCTGAACTGGGAGCTACAGTTACCCCGATTATGCGGGATACTCTTCACAACGTAATGCTTGGCGAGATGGATGCTCTTCAGCACCGTTGCGAACTGGACGACATCACTGCTCTGTTGAAACGCTTTGTTATGAGCGTGCGCAACATCACATGGGCACTTGAGCGTCTTGATGACCTCGTAGACATTTGGGCTCTTACCGAGCCTATGATCAAGCCTACCTTCCTTGCTGCAATCGACAAGTTCCAGGAACTGGATGAGAAAGGCGTATTCAAGTCCATGAATGCACTTGCTGAATCCATGGGTAAAATCACTGACAAGTACTCTCCTGAAGAAATCGGCCGTATGGGCGATGGCCTCGTAGTACTTGCCGGTCTTCTCGAAAAAATGGGCGATGCAGACCTTGATAATGCAAAACCAGTAAGTCCTCTTGGCATGGTTGGAAAACTCCATACCAAAGAATCCAAGCAGGCACTTGGTCTTGTTATGGAACTCGTTGCTGCACTCGGCAAAGAAAAAGCATAACGACCAGTATCTCCTAAGATATAAAGCCCTCTACAGAAATGTAGAGGGCTTTTTTTGTTGGCAGATACACGTAAAAACTACTCTCCCGCACTCTCTTTTTTTAAATTCCTACAATTTTAGTAGGAAAAAGGTTGAACCTAACTTTCCAATACTGTAACGTTAGTCTCATACAGTGAGTAGTTACAGCTCTCACTCGGAATATCTGCAAGACATTGTTTTAAAAAGATATTCGCTTAAGCATCGGTCATACATTTGTTCGATGCGTGGTTGAAATTTTTTTTGCGTTTATATCATACTTTTATAGTATGATTTTAGGAATAATCTCATTGTGCAAATGTAGGCAGTGGCGATTGCCTCACCGTTGCACAGCGTTCATTTTTACAGATTGTTAAAATCTGTCGTGGGCACGCTCAACCAGGAGGAAAGGGAAATGGTACAACCTAAAACTGAAAACAGCCCTAAAGATTGGAACGACCTTTGGGAACCACACAACAAAGAACGCTGGATGAAAAAAGCTGCTGAACGAATCAGCCATGAAGGTGAAACCACAGAAGAATGTCCTGTTAACAGACCAATGGACTGGGACATGTGGCAGCCAAGCAAAAAAAGATAATTATTTTTTTGATCCTCTCGAGAAATTGTCGGGAGGATCACCCCATTTTTCACCCAACATCATCTACTCCCCTCTTGCTTTCTCTATCAGGTTGCCGATTATCCCCCTCTGAAGGCACGGTTTGCATACTTTTCTTGACCATCCTCGCATGTTATGTCATAGCACACATCCGCTTTGCGACACGCAACGGATTGTGTCTGTTTCACCACATCTGAGATAAGCTCAAGTATCATCAAGAAGCATGCTAACCACACTACATGGTAGTAGGCTGCTTTTTTTACCTATTGCTGGATTTATTCCTAATTTTCGTTGATACTAACGCTGTTTTACGGGCGACAAATTCAACCGCCTTTCCAACTTGCTGAGAGATAGTTTATGAAAACAGCTGACCTTATCAAACAAATCGAAAATACAGCCATTCTTTGCGGTGCGGCTTCATGGGACAACTGTGGCATTCAGGTTCCAAGCCGTAAAAATGAAGTACACAAGCTGGCTCTTGCACTTGATCCGACTGAAGAGACAATTCAAGCAGCAATAGATCAAGGCGCAGATTTTATACTTACTCATCATCCATTGCTGATGAAGCCCAAGTATTTAAATAAACTTGATACACATTTTTCTATTGTATCTGCGCTTATTAAAAATGATATGTGTCTCTACAGTGCACATACGTCGCTTGATGCAAATCCGGAAGGACCAGCGGGATGGCTTGCCCGCGCGCTTAAGCTGCAAGATTGTAAACTGCTAGGCTCAACATGCACGTTTGAACCGGAAGCAATAGCTTTCACTCCAAAGCAGGACATTGCAGCTAGCACTAGACTCTATGAATGGGAAAACCACCCTCATATTCATAGCGTGCGACACGTTGAACAAATGATCAACGTAACATATAATAAAGAACATCGCAGCGCTGTTCTTGCTCAGCTCACAGCTGATCTGGACGAACTGCCAATTTTTATACCTTCTACACCTGATACAGGCCCCCAAAGCCTCGGCTTTGGTACCATTGGTACTTTGCCAAAACCTGTATCTTTTGGCATATTCACCGAGCAACTTGCCTCGGTGGTAAATCGTGATTATTGGGTAGTAAGTGGTCATACGCCTGAAACAGTAACTAAAGTTGCTTATTGCACAGGCTCTGGCAGTGATTTTGCCCCGAAAGCGTTTGCCATGGGTGCGGATGTATTTATAACTGGCGATGTCAAATATCATGCTGCTCTGGATACAACCGGATGCATTCTTGATGTTGGGCATTTCAGCCTTGAAGAAGAAATGATGCACCAGTTTGCTTTACAGCTTGCAAGCGAACTGGATGACATAGAAATATTTTTCCTGCCGGCGCAGGATCCGATGCGTTTGATCGGCCCATTCGCAGAATAGAAATTTCACAGTTTCGGCGAAATCCGAACCTTATGGTTTTCAGGAGGAAAAAACCTTGAGCCTGTATTTAAAGCAAATCGAACAGCTTGTTGCACTGCAGCTTGTTGATGATGAAATCCTTGGTATCACCAGCGAACTTGATGAAGCTCCAAAAGAAGTGGAAGCTCTTCAGGAGCGCTTTGATGCGCTTGAAAGCCAGCGCAACCGCTTCCTTGAGAAAATTGATCACCTCAAGGCACAGGAAAAACGCATCAACTCTGAGATCGAAAACGACGCTCTCAAAGTTAAAAAAAGCAAGTCCAAGCTCATGCTCGTTGGTAACACTAAAGAGTACCATGCAATGATGCGCGAAATGGACAACCTTGAGAAGCTTAACCGTCTCCGTGAAGAAGAAAAACTTGCTCTTGCTGAAGAACTTGATCGTCAGCAGATGGCTGTTTCTGACATGGATGAACGTTACAGCATCCTCAAAAATGACCTGGAAGCAAAGAAAACAAGCCTTAAAGAGCGTGTTGAAGAAGCTAACAAGGTTCTCGAAAAGCTGGATAAAAAACGTAATATTGCAGGTAAAGAAGTTCCTACTCCTATCCTCAACCGTTACGAGTTCATCCGTTCCCGTTTGGACAACCCAGTTATCGTTTCCGTTAAAGAACAAATCTGTAACGGCTGTCACATTGCTATTCCGCCACAGAGCTACATCGAGCTTCAGAAGGGACACCAGATCCTCAGCTGTCCTAACTGCCAGCGTCTGATCTACTGGTCAGAACACTTTGGTAGTGAAGAGGAAAACGCAGCAGAAGAAGCATAAAACATATTTTGGAGTTGGACAGGTTATCGTCGCGCACATTAGTGCGGGGAGGAAAGTCCGGGCTCTAAAGGGCAGAGCGCTGGGTAACACCCAGGGGGAGTGATCCTCGGAGAGTGCCACAGAAAGCAAACCGCCTAAGCAGTTTTACTGCCGGTAAGGGTGAAACGGTGAGGTAAGAGCTCACCAGGTATCATGGTGACATGATAGGCTAGGTAAACCCCGTTCAGAGCAAGACCAAATAGGGAAACAGTTACGACCGGCCCGGTCGTTGTTTTCGGGTAGGTTGCTTGAGGTTATGAGTAATCATAATCCTAGACGAATGATAACCGCCCTCGCAAGAGGGAGACAAAACCCGGCTTATAGTCTAACTCCATATTTTTAAAAAAAGGGTGCGTTGCACCCTTTTTTTGTATGCTAAACTTTTTTACTACTACCACCCTACAATATGTAAGGAACTCCCATGCATTGTTGGTCCATCATTCTTGCTGCCGGTTCCGGCACCAGACTTTCTGAAGCCACAAATGGCGTCAAAAAACAGTTTCTAGAATGGAAAGGTGCACCGCTTTTCTGGCACTCCGCAATCACCTTCTCTCATACAACACGTATGCGCGGTCTCATATTTGTCTTTCCAGAAGAAGACATCGAAGAAGCTACAAATACGCTCAAGAATCTCGATTTTGGGCGCAGACTTGGACTGCCATGGAAAGTCATAGCTGGTGGTGCACGCCGACAGGATTCTGTCTACAATGGACTGCAGGCACTGCCGAAAGAATGTACTCATGTACTCGTACACGATGCAGCTCGCCCGTTCTTCTCCGCAGCGCTTTCTAACACCCTTCTCGACTCCCTCTCAGAAGGAGCGCAGGCAGTAATTCCTGCAATTCCGGTAACAGATACCATTAAAGTTACTCAAAACAACACTGTCTGCCATACACTTGACCGCTCTACCCTTCGAGCATGCCAGACTCCGCAAGGATTCGACAAAAAAATGCTGATTGATGTACACAACAAGTGCAACGAGGAGGGCTGGGAAGTAACAGACGATGCATCTATTGCTGAGCAGGCAGGATTCACCGTTGAAATGGTAGAAGGCGAAGCAACAAACTGCAAAATCACAAATCCGGAAGACCTTGCCATGATCGAATCAAAAGAGCCCCCTATGCCAATTCCAGTTACCGGATGGGGATACGATGTACACCGCTACGGCAAAGGACGCCCGATGAAGCTCGGCGGTATCCCTATTCAAGGTGCTCCAGAAGTTATAGCTCACTCAGACGGCGACGTTCTCCTCCATGCCCTCTGTGACGCACTTCTCGGCTGCATGGGAGACGGCGATATTGGCGAACATTTTCCGGATTCCTCAGAGCAGTTCGACAATATTTCTAGCGGAGTACTTCTCAACGAAGTCTATGACAAGTTTCTTCAGCGTGGATACCGTCTTACAAACGTAGACCTCACCATCATTGCACAGGTGCCACGTCTCGTGCCTTGGAAGCCGCAGATCAAAAAAAACATCTGCCGCATGCTTAAACTCAATGATGATCAGGTGAACGTCAAAGCTACTACCGAAGAAAAGCTTGGATTTACCGGTGAGAAAAAAGGTATCAAAGCCGTAGCTGCCGTTATGGCATTACGCGGCTAGCATTCTTACTTAACTAATGAAAAAAGGCTGTCCTCATACGAAGGACAGCCTTTTTTTATATATGATATAGATGGACCAAAGACTATTTTATCGCTTCGGCAATGGCTTGCAGCAGACTTTCCATTCGCTGCTCATAGGTATGCTTAGCTAACACAAGCTTCTGTGCATTACGCGCATATTCAAGACGGGCATTTCGGTCATCAATAAATTCAGTAAGTAGCTCTGACAATTCTTCTGCAGACTCGAACATAACCAACTCATCATACGAAAACATACCTTCCATAAGAGTTCGTTTGTCTACTAATTGAAAGCCGCCACATGAGGCAATGGCAAACGTCTCCATATTTACAGAGTCACCAGTGCCGACATCTGTAGAATGAATGTTCACAATAATAGCGGCGTCTCTATACAAGGCCTTACGCTCTGAACGAGTAAGGGATTGAAGCTTTCCTTGATAATACGGTACAAGCTGCTCGTATTTTTCCCAGCCGTCTCCCCAAAGTACCATTCCTCTCCCTGTGTGAGAGGATAAGGCATTAGCCATTTCGTCACTGGCATCTCCGAGAACAGCAATCATACCCTCTGCTGCCGTATGGGTAACTACTGGTGTGCAACAGGCACTTTTTGCTGCGAATGGCAGATATACCGGAACATGCCCAAGCACAGAAAGTTCACTAATAAACGGCTCATGCTGAATTGTTGCAACAACATCGCAGCATTCAATGGCCTTACGCCAATATGGGAACGAAGCATATTCTTCAGTCATCCAACAAACTGTTACAATCCCTCGTGCCTGCATTTTCTCTCGAGAACTAGAGGTAAGGGGCGATTGAGGAAATCCAAGAACAATGTCGATATGTTGTGACTCTACTACCGCCACCACAGCACCAGAAATAAGTTCCATTCCTTGTGAGCCTAGGGCATCTTGATGAGCCAACGTCACAGGCAAGTTCTGAAGCGCAGAACAGACAGGCACCCATGCCTCAGTATTAAAGACCGACACCTTATGTCCCAATTTTTCTAATGATTCCTTACAACCGGTAACAATACAGGCTTCAGACTTATCTAACGGAGGAACAATAAGAATATGTTGCTGGGTATTATTCATCATAGTCCTCCTCATCAGCGACACAGTTGGACAACAACCAATCCTGCTCCGCATAAAAATTTTTGCTTCCCTGAGGCACTGTTTTACTAATTTTAGTTATGCCGACAAATTCCGAAGCCACCCCACGCAAAGCAAGTCGCTCTTCTGCATGTTCTTCTGTTCCGAAGACAGGCATGTACGTAACCCCAACTTCATCAAGCATAGAAACATATCCAGTAACGCCTGCAGGATAGTTCTTGTCGATCTTACCAGCAAGAAAACGCTGTAATTGTTCTTCACCGAACACATGCATGCATGCAAATTGTTCGGAACAATCGTCTGCTTGATTGCACGGTGCACACGCAATATCAGCTTGCCAGATCCTATGCCCTAATCCATATGGTCCGTTTGCCATACACCATGCAGACGAGTGGAAAAAGGCATTCACTGGGGTCCCAACATGAGCAGCAGCATGCATTAAAGTAGATTCTGGAGTCACAAGCATATCCAACGTGCTGATAATCTCCATGTCCTCTTCAAAAGTTGTCTCAAAACATCGGCTAACGGTCTTTGCTGCTATCTTATCTTTTAACAACGGAAGCAACTCAGCTACAAGCGGCTCATCCTCTTTTTCTCCAAACAGGACAACATCGTTTTCACGACTGGCTGTACAGACAGAATTTATGCATCCTGCCAAAACAGATATCGGTAACACCCTGTTATTATTGTCCCGTAAAGCTACACCAATGCCGCCCCCCTTGCGCATCGCAATCGGGTTAACCATATGAGACGGAATAGGCGAAGGAGCTAAATGTGCCCACATATCCATAGCATTCAGAAAGCGTTGACGTCCTTGAACACGAGATAAACATGTAAGCCACTTACTGCGATACTCACGTCCCTTATGCCGCCAATATCCATGCATCACGCCCGGAGCAAAGTAATTGAACAAATTCATATTTTGCGGACAGCCATGGAGATTATATACGGCATCGAATGCTTCTGATTGCAACCACTCAGCAGCAGAAACATCTTCACCTTCTGCCACTTGCGGTACAATATGCACTACTGTTTCTGGATACAAATACAATGCAGCAGCTTGTAACTCAGGCGACACACATATATGTACCTTCGCATCATTACGACTCAGGGACAGAATAAGCCGTTTTGTCTGAAAAAGATCTGCCAGATCACCCAATTGAATAACGCAATATTTCTTCATAATGACATAAGACGGTAAAAAATTATCTTGCCCCCCGCTGGGCTCAACTTATTTATACAGTTCCTTGCTTAAGTAAAAAGACTTTTAAAAGTCACACTCTACTCTTTCAAAGTATTCACCCTGTATTTTTAAGAACAACTTACCCAAGGCAGCATTTTACAAGACGCAATACACAATATATAAGACAGCTATGCGCTATTATCCTCTTCTATTAGACCTTCATGGTACGCACTGTCTTATCGTTGGGCTTGGCAAAGTCGGGCAGCGAAAGCTTGCCACTCTTCTTAAAGCAAATCCGTCACAAGTAACTGTTCTGGACACCTTTGCAATTGAAGACGTGGCTGATGCTGATTTGCTGCAACTACTTAACAGCCCTCTTGTTTCCTACGCCCAGCGTGATTTTGAAGCAAGCGATGTTAAAGGGAAAACTCTTGTTTTTGCATCTACAGGCAACCGTGAAATTAACGAAGCTGTTTCAAAAGCATGTGCAAAGCAAAAAGTTCTATGCAATGTTATTGATGATCCTTCGGCGGGAACATTTACTGTTCCTGCACATATTGAAAAGGGTGATTTGCTTATTACTCTTTCCACGGGTGGTGCCAGTCCAGCGCTTTCCCGCAAGATAAAAAAAGAACTTCAGGAACTGGTTGGCGACAAATACGCCCCAGTAGTCACACTCATGGGACGGATTCGTCCATTGATACTTGAACTGGCAAATGATACTGCACAGAACACAGCTGTGTTCCGAAGCCTTGTTTCTTCTGACATTGCAGAAGCTATTCAGAAAAAAGATCGAATTGCGGCTGAATCTATTTTACGGTCTACCCTTCCGGAGACATTGCATTCTAACATAGGAGCGTTACTCCATGAGCTCATTTGAGCTATTCTCCATTCTTGTCGTTACGTTGTATGGTTTGGGTGCTATTACCGTTTTTACCGGTTCAATTCTTAAAAACCGAAAATTTAAACTGCTGTCTAATGCGTTGACTATCACCGGATTCGGACTACACACAGTTATTCTCGGGTACGCCTTAGCGCTTAACGGATGGGCTCTTCCTTCCGGTTACTATATCTCCATGCTGTCATGGAGCTTATTGCTTATGTACTTTTTTATGTGGTGGCGATTTAAGCTTTCCTTTTTATCGATCACCGCTTCGCCACTTGCACTTGTGCTATTCATTGGCTCGTTTCATGCTAAGAGCGTGTCACAATTACCAAAAGCATGGTCTGGAGCATTCTTCGGCCTCCATATCGGCACACTGTTTTTAAGCTTTGGCTTACTTGCAATGGCATTCGGGGCTGGAATTTTATTCACCCGTCTTGAAAATAAAATTAAATCAAAAGAACCTCTTAGTGATTTTGAAAAAGAACTGCCCGCACTAAACACTTTTGACAAAGTTAACCAACTTGCTGTAGTTGCCGGTTTTCCTTTGTACACAGTAGGTTTGGTAACCGGATTTATCTGGGCTCGTATTGAATGGGGCAGAATACTCAGCGGTGACCCAAAGGAAATTGTTTCCCTGGGCGTCTGGTTTGTCTACGCATGGTTGTTCCACCAGAGACTTGTGTTGGGATGGCGCGGTCGTAAGGCAGCTCGTGCAGCTATTTGGATATTTGGTATCTGCATGTTCTCATTAATTGGCATTAATATCTTTACCCCAACACATCATAGCTTTCTTCAGTAATTAATATGGATCGCGATATTTATCTTATAGGTCTTAACCATAAGACCGCCGGTGTTGAAGTCCGCGAAAAATTCGCTCTTACAGACTGTAAGCATCTTGAAGAAGGTGTTGTGCCTGTTGAAGGATGTATTAAAGAGGCACTTACGCTTTCGACCTGTAACCGAGTAGAACTGCTTGTAGTTGCTGAGGGCGATAATGCCATCGACCACGTACTGAGCTGCTGGGCAAAGGCACGCAACCTGCCGGTTGAAGAGCTTGCCCCCTACGTTTACAAACACAAAGGCCTTGATGCGGTAACACACTTGTTTACCGTTGCTGCCAGCCTTGACTCACTTGTTATTGGCGAACCACAAATTCTTGGTCAGCTTAAAGATGCGTACCATGACGCAGTTGACAAAAACACCACTGGTGTTGTGCTCAACAGACTGCTCCATAAAGCATTTTCCGTTGCTAAACGAGTGCGCACTGAAACCGGTGTCGCATCCAGTGCTGTTTCCATTTCATACGCTGCTGTTGAACTGGCAAAACGCATTTTCGGCGATATGAGTGAACGCAGTGCCATGCTCATCGGTGCCGGTGAAATGGCAGAACTTGCGGCAACGCACCTGCTGAACAACGGCATAAGCAAAGTTTATGTTGCAAACCGCACGCTTTCTCGCGGACAGGCTCTTGCTGAACAATTTAACGGCGAAGCAATTCCGTTTGACCAGCTTTTCGATCAACTGGAAAAAGTAGATATCATCATATCTTCTACTGGTGCTCATGAAGCTGTTATCCGCGCTAAAGATATTCGTCAGGTATTGAAAAAACGTAAGAACCGCTCCATGTTCTTCATCGATATTGCCGTACCACGTGACATTGATCCAGACGTTAACGGTTTAGACAACGTCTACCTGTACGATATCGATGACCTGAAAGAAGTGGTTGAAGAAAACCTTGCCCAACGTCAGGAAGAAGCCAATAAAGCTCGAAGAATTGTTGAATGTGAAACCGCAACCTTCAGTAAATGGCTAAAGTCACTTCAACTGCAGCCGACCATTGTTGATCTTATCGACAGAACAGATGCTATTATGGAAGAAGAGCTTGCTAAGACGCTCAAGCATATTCCAGCTGCAACCCCAGAAATGGAAATGCACTTAAGAGAGATGATCAATTCCATCTCCAAAAAAGTGAACCATGAACCAATTTCTTTCCTCAAACGACGCTATGAGGAAGAAGAAGCTGGCGAACGATACATTGATATTACCCGCCGCATGTTCAATCTGGATAAAGATAATGTGACCATTAAGGCACACCCGCACAGACGACGCTAGCATTTGACTGTACGTATACTGTAAGCTGAATAGAAAGGAATACTCACATGCGACTCTACCTGCTTGAAGATTTCACTGGCGAACAAATTGAAGCTATTACAGGCCGACTGAACGATATGGAACTTGCCGGTGCAATGGATGGCATTTACTGGCTTCCTTGCCCGCAGGAACTCCTCTCCGACGTTCAAAAGGAGCACACCGAAGAATGTGGTCCACACTGTATGGCCCTTGAAGTTGACGGCACATCGTTACGCATGGAACTCCTTGTACGCGCACGAAACAAACTACGTTGTGAATGCGTATCTTACGCTTCTGAAGAGTTACGTGCGCATATGATCAAATACATGGATGAGATGCTTACAGAACTGAACATTTATGTTTAGCCTCTACTGTTGTTAAAACAGATTATGAACAGACATCTTCCGACTAAATTACAAGAACTCAATCCCAAGACAGCACACATCTGTCTTGGGATTGAGAATTTTATCACAAGCAAACTTAAAACACCTCTAAAAGGCTCTGTTTTGCTTGTTGCTCTTTCGGGAGGAGTCGATTCCAGTACTCTGCTCATCATACTTTCCTGCCTTGCCCAAAAGAATGGCTGCCGCATTCATGCTGCACACTTTAACCACCAACTTCGTCCTGAAGCTGATGCGGAAGAAGCACATGTCCGCCAGCTCTGTGAATCATTACACATTGAATTAAAAGTAGATTCTCAAGACGTCACAGCCTTCGCTTCCCGCCACAAATTAGGACTAGAGGAAGCAGCGCGCATGGTAAGGTATAAATTTTTAGAAAGAGAACGGCGGGCATTAAACGCCGACTGGATTGTAACAGGGCACCACGCGAACGATCTTGCAGAAGACGTTATCATGCGTCTTATTCGTGGCACTGGATGGCCTGCTCTTGGTGGTATGGAAGGGAAATGCAATAATCGTAAAATATTACGCCCACTGCTTTCGACACCAAAAGAAACTCTTATTTCATTTGCCAACGCATGTTCCCTTTACTGGTGTGAGGATGCGTCAAATGAAGATGAAAATTTCCTACGCAACCGCGTAAGATCACAAGTTATCCCACTGTTATGCAAAGAGAATCCAGCCTTTCTCAATGCAATAACGTCTCTTTGGGAACTTGCACAGATTGATACTGATCACTGGTCAGCTTTGATAAAGCAATACCTTGAGAATACTGACTTTAACACACCGACATTGCTCAAAGAAGACCTTGAATCCATGTCCCAAGCTACAAGGCTGCGAGTCTATAAAGCAGTACTGAGCAGCATGGGCAAAGGCCAACCGCTTCAACAGAACCTGCTTGCGCTGGATGCAGCGTGGCAAGCCAATGTTGGCGGGAAGATAGTGCAGTTTCCCGGTAATAAAATTGCCACTATTCGAAAGGGTGCAATTTATTTTAGCTACCGATGATTATTTATTTTATCTCTCTGCGATTGACAGACGTAACAGCCTGCTGTATTTCATTTGTGAAATAAATGACAAGGAGGAATGAGGTGAACATTCTCATTTTCGGACCAAATGGCAGTGGTAAAGGTACTCAGGGCGCTCTCATTAAGAAAAAGTACGATGGCATGGCTCACATCGAGTCTGGTGCTATCTTCCGCGCACACATTGGCGGCGGAACTGAGCTTGGCAAGAAAGCTAAAGAATACATCGACCGCGGTGACCTCGTACCTGACGAAATCACCATTCCTATGGTTCTCGAAACTCTGAAAGTAGAAGGCGCTAAGGGCTGGCTGCTTGACGGTTTCCCACGCAACATGGTTCAGGCTGAAAAGCTTTACGATGCTCTTAAAGAAGAGAACATCAAACTTGACTACGTTGTAGAAATCCTTCTTCCTCGCGAAGTTGCTAAAAACCGCATCATGGGTCGTCGTCTTTGTGAAAATGACAACAACCACCCTAACAACATCTTTATCGAGCCAATTAAGCCAAACGGCGACGTATGTCGTGTATGTGGCGGTGCTCTTTCTGCTCGTGCTGATGATCAGGACGAAGATGCAATCAACAAACGTCACGACATCTACTACAACACCGGTGACGGTACCCTTGCTGCTGCGTACTTCTACAAAGATCTCGCTGCAAAAGGTGAAACAAACTACATTGAGCTTGATGGTGAAGGTACTATTGAATCCATCAAAGAAACCCTTATCTCCAAGCTCTCTTAGTATATCGGACTACTATGCATTTGACCTCTTACCTGATTCAGGTAAGAGGTCTTTTTTATACGTAAAGGCATCGGATTAATTCTCCCTTAAGCGTTGTAATTAGCTACTGCTAAAAAAGACTTTCCTTTTCCATCCATTCATAAGTGCCCCCACATTCATAAAAATTTTCCTCATCGTAACCACATCGTTCTTTCTCATATCTCTGTACCTAACCTGCATTGCAAAACTAATAACGCTTGCCGGTCACAAAGACTTATAGGCGACTTTGTGCTGGATATAATCTCGTCGACTCTATTCATCCCTTCTTTTCTACCCCAACAAGAAGACATGAACCTATCTAGATCGTAATCTGGTAACGCACTTGAACACATGTTGCAGGCACAAAAAAAGCCTGAGGAAAAACTCCTCAGGCTTCATGTTATTTTTTCCAAAATTCGGGAACAAATAGAATAAAGACGGTGTAGATCTCAAGTCGTCCTAACAACATACATAGCGTTAACACCCACTTTGCAAATATAGGCAAGTGCGCAAAGTTTTCTGCAGGACCAACAGAGCCAAGGCCAGGCCCAATGTTACCAATACAAGCAACAACGGCAGCAAAGGACGTTAATACATCCAGACCAGTCGCTGAAAGCAGGAATCCAGAAAGGACAAAGAGCGCAAGATAAATAACAAAGAAACCAAGCACGCCAGACATAACGCTTGACTGAACGGTACGCCCCCCAAGCTTGATGTGCTTAACGGCTCTCGGATGCACTAACCTGAACAGTTCATGATATCCCTGTTTTAATAGCAGCTGAATGCGCATGCATTTCATACCACCGCCAGTAGAGCCCGCACAGCCACCTAGGAACATCAAAAACAGCAGTAAAGCCTGAGCCAACGGTGCCCATTGTTCATAGTCAGCAGTCGCAAAACCAGTGGTAGTACAAATAGAAACCACCTGAAACGCTGCATACTGCAGGGAAGCTGAGAAAGAATCATAATTTGAGCCGTATACTGTATAAGTGATTATGGCAGTAAACAGCACGATAATTGCGGTATAAAATCTGAATTCTGAGTCTTTCCAAAAACATTTAACATCACCTGCCAATGCTCTGAAATGCAGAGAAAAGTTAGCACCGGCAATGAACATAAAAATAGTAATCACCCAGTCAATATACGCGCTATTGTAGTATCCGGCAGATGTATTTTTGGTAGAAAAACCACCAGTAGCCATCGTACCAAAGGTATGACAAATGGCATCAAACAAATTCATGCCACCGAACATCAGCAAAATACAAAGCAAAATGGAGAAGAAAACATAAACCTTCCACAATGCTGCTGCTGTATCTTTAATACGAGGTTTAAGCTTATCTGGAACCGGTCCCGGCACTTCAGCCTTATACAGCTGCATACCACCAACACCGAGGAAAGGAAGAATAGCCAGCGAAAGCACAATAATACCCATGCCGCCAAGCCAGTGCGTCAGACTACGCCACATAAGCAAACTTTTCGCCACGGACTCAATGTCCGTCATTACACTTGAACCAGTTGTGGTAAAACCCGAGATGGATTCAAAAACACAATCTGTCCACGAGGGAAAGACATTACCAAAATAGAACGGCAACGCTCCTGCAAGACCAGCAGCAAGCCAGCCGATGGCAACAATTGCCATGCCCTCCCTATGGTTCATCATTAGCTTTTGCTTCGGACGGAACAGCATAAACAAAGCTGCCCCACTCCAAAGGGTAACCACTGTTGAAAGCAGTAACGGAATTAAACCCTCATCCTGATAATACAACGCCCAGCCAATAGGAAAAAACATGGTGAGGCCAACAGCCCCAAGCAATGCTCCAATAATGTAAAGGCAATATTTAACTCGCATACTATACCTACACGGACTGAAGCTTAACAAGTAAAGCTTGCTCTACTCGCGCAACGTTTTCAGGCGTAGTTAGGATAATAATACGGTCATCAGGGTGAATAACGCTATCGCCGCTAGGGATAATAACTTCCCTGTCGCGCATGATACCGATAACCAGTGTTCCTTTAGGAAACGGCAGGTCTTTAATCGGCTTGCCGACAATCTCAGAATTATTTTCAGCAATGGCTTCCAAAGCTTCCGCACCTTCACCACTGATTGAAACAGAGGAAAGAACGTTGCCCTGACGCACATACTGCAAGATAGAGTTAACAGCAGACAAACGCGGTGAAACAGAGTGATCAATACCAACAGCTTTAATCAGCGGCTGGTACGCAAGCTTGTTCACGCGAGTTACTGTTTTCTTTACGCCAAGGTTTTTAGCAAGCAGCGAGGTAAGAATATTAGTTTCTTCGTCTGATGTAAGAGAAACTACTACATCCATTTCAGCAATATTCTCTTCCTGTAAAAACTCCTGATCTGTACCATCGCCACACAAAACGAGCGGCGCATCAAGTTTTTCAGCAAGAACACTACAACGGTCAGGATTCGAATCCACGATTTTGGTATGGATGCCTTTTTTATCGAACAAAGAAGCAAGTCGGAATCCAATATTACCGCCACCGATAATAAATGCATTTTTAATAGGATCAAGGCTTCGTCCAGAAGCCTTACGCACGGATTCAATACTTGTATCCTTACAAACGAAGTACACTATATCGTCTTGTTGAATAGTGTCGCTACCACCCGGAATAATAAGTTTATTATCACGTACAATCGCAGCAATAATTACGTTCGTATCAGGAACAACACTTCTGAAGTCTATAAGAGCCTGCCCCAGCAAAGGACCATGCCCCATACGAACACCGATCAATTTAATCTTGCCCGCTGCAAACTCATTGAAGTCAACAGCGCCAGGCATAGACAAAAGACGATCAATGCTCTTGATAACCTCAACCTCAGGGTTGATGACAGCTGAAATATTAAGAAGTTCTTCTGAAAGCTCTTTGCTGTACCCACTGTATTCTTCATTACGGATACGCGCGAGCTTCTTTGCATTTGGAGCAATAATATTCGCAAATAAGCATGCGATAATATTGACCTCATCACTGTCTGTCACTGCAAGAAAAATATCTGCATTTGCAGCACCAGCGTCTTTGAGCACTTCTGGACTGGAACCAGAACCAAGAATAGTTTGCACATCAAGAATCTCTGAGACTCTACGCAGTGCATTTTCATCCTGATCAATCACAACGACCTGCTTATGTTCCTGAGCAAGCCTATGCGAAATGTGATAACCAACTTCGCCAGCTCCGACGATAACAACTTTAAGCTGGTCAACTTTAGGTTCCCGATGGAATAAACGCATAAAGAGAGTAACTCCCAAAAAAACGTGAGACAAAAAAAAGTTAGGGGCATATGCCCCAAATCAGTGACCACACGAAAGATACCTGCCACTAAATATGTCTCACAGCTAATTGAATTCTCAACAGTAGAACAAGAAAGATGCACACCACAACTTCTATACACTGCATTGAAACAGACGTAACAATTACATCAGCATTCTTTACTAGAAGGTATCAAGGTCATTAAAAAAAGTTACCAGATTCAAGGTACAACATCAACCAAGCAAAATACTTGAAAGGTACAGAAAGAAAAAAGCCCGCTTGGAGCGGGCTTTTTTTGAAAAGTCAAGCAGGACAGACTAGGCTTTGATGCCAGCAACAGCCTTGCTCAGACGGGAGATCTTGCGACCAGCGGTTTTCCAATGGAGCACGCCTTTACCGGCTGCTTTATCCAGAATACCGTTAGCTACGCGGAGAGCTTCCTGAGCTTTCGCCAGATCTTCTTCGAGTACTGCAGCGCGAACGTCTTTAACAACGTTACGAACGCGAGTTTTCATTGCACGGTTACGTGCAGCACGCTTAAGGGACTGACGATGTCTCTTGATGGCAGATTTATGGTTAGCCAAGGTAATTTCCTCCAAAACTATATGGTAGTAAGATTCAAATTTAAGACCTTACTGGAACACGGGAACTAGGTCTTTACGCTCATCAAAGCGCAGTGTCAACCAATTTACAACTTTTTATCATCGTATTCCAGCTGGAAAAACACTCTCTACATCTGCAATGCAGAGAAGTCCGCTAAACGGCCAAGCTGCTGCACAAGAGCGCTCAGCAAGTTCAAGCGGTTTGCACGAACTTTCTGGTCGTCGCACATAACCATTACATTATCAAAGAATGCGTCCACCGCAGGACGAAGTTCCGCAAGCAGCGCGAAGAGAGCATCAAAATCTTCTTCTGCCCAAAGCTGCGCAAACTTAGGAGCTACGTCCTCAAGTGCTTTAGCAAAAGCTTTTTCTGCATCATTTTCAAACAACGCAGCATCATATGCGCCGCTGAGCTCTACGCCAGCCTCGCTACCTTGCTTGCGAATAATGTTTGCAGCACGTTTGAAGGTAAGAACAGCCTGATCAAAGCCTTCGCCTTTGCTGTATGTAGAAAGAGCTTTCAGACGAGCATCTGCAGCCCATACGTCATCAGAATCTGCAGCAAGTACAGCTTCTACTAACAATGTTTCATAACCTTTGCTGGTGAAGTAGTTTTTCAGACGCTGTGCAAAAAACTCATTCAGCTTGGTAAGAGCTTCCTGCTCATCAAGCTTCCATGAAATACCTTCATAACGGCTCTGTGCTGTAGCAAAAAATTCAGCAGCAGAAACGCGAAGGTGCTTTTCAATAATAATACGTGCAATACCGAGACAGCAGCGACGCAGTGCATACGGGTCAGCAGCACCGGTTGGAATCATGCCCAAACCGAAACAACCAGCAAGGGTGTCAGCTTTGTCTGCCATGGAAACCAATGCACCGCCCATAGTGGAAGGAACCGGAGAATCAGGACCAGCAGGGAGGTACTGCTCGGCAATTGCCTGTGCAACTACATCAGATTCACCTTTGCGACCTGCGTAGATACCGCCCATGATACCCTGAAGGCTATCAAATTCGCCAACCATTTCAGAAACAAGGTCTGCCTTACAAATACGGCCTGCACGTTCTGCATCAGCTTTAATTTCTGGAGCAACCTTATCGGCAAGATCTGCGCAGAGGCTGGAAATACGACGAGTTTTGTTCCCCATGCTACCAAGTGGAGCAAGGAAGATAACATTGTCGAGTTTCTCAAGCCAGGTGTCGACATCAACTTTCAGGTCGGTGTTCCAGAAGAAGCGACCGTCTTCAAGGCGAGCACGCAGAACACGTTCCCAACCAACTTTTACTACTTCCATGTCGTTTGGAGTAGTGTTCAGTACAGTGAGGAAGTGTGGAAGAAGATTGCCATCAGCATCTTCTACACCAAAGCTTTTCTGGTGACTCTGCATGCTGGTAAGAAGCGCCTGACGTGGCAACTCAAGGAAAGATGCATCAAAGTCGCCAAGACAAGCGATCGGATGTTCAACAAGCCCTTGAACTTCATCAAGAAGGCTTTCCTTCCAGATAATACGTCCGCCAGCTTTCTCTGCAAGGGCATTACCCTCTTCAATAATTGTAGCACGGCGTTTTTCAGCAGAAAGAACAACTGCGCATTTTTCTTCCACGGTTGCGTAGTAGTCAGCTGCATTTGCAATTGCAAAAGGACCTGCTGCGTGCACGCGGTGACCGTAAGTTTCGTTGCCGGATTTCAATTCAGCAACTTCAAACGGTATAACCGCATCGTCGAGCATTGCGAACAACCAACGGATTGGACGTGCAAATGTAAATTCCAGATCACCCCACTTCATTTTCTTTGCAAAAGGAAGATGTGCAATCAATTCAGGACAGAATGCTGCGAGCAGGTCAGCAGTTTTTGCACCGCCCATTTTTTTACGAACTGCAAGGTATTCACCTTTATCAGTTTCAAGACGGAAAGCATCCGCAAGGTCAACACCCTGTGTTTTTGCAAAGCCAGCGGCAGCCTTGGTCGGATTGCCGTCAGCATCATATGCGATACGTACCGGAGGCCCCGGAATAACCTCTTCGCTTTCTTTCTGCACAGCTGCAATGTCGTATACCATTACAGCAGCACGGCGAGGAGTTACATGTGATTCTACCTTATCAAATTCCACATTGGATTCTTTGAGAAAGCTAGAAATGCGGGTAATTAATTCTTTTTCCAAGCCCTTTTGAAAACGGGCAGGAAGCTCTTCAGTACCGATTTCCAAAATAAATAAGGACATCTCAATTCTTCCTATGGACTAATCGTTAGTTGTTGCAGGCATCAACGGGTAACCAAGCTCTTCACGCTGCTGTGCGTACAAGCGGGCAACAGCAGAAGCAAGAGCACGCACACGGCCAATGTAGCCAGTACGTTCCGTAATGGAAATCGCACCACGAGCATCAAGCATGTTGAATGTATGTGAACATTTCAAACAGTAATCATACGCTGGAAGCGGAAGACCAGTTTCGCAAAGTTGCTTGCACTCTTTTTCAAACATGTTGAAAAGTTCGAGAAGCATCTTTGGATCGCTGTGCTCGAAGTTGTATTTGGACATTTCCACTTCGTTCTGATGGTATACCTGACCGTAAGTCACAGTGTCATTGTACATAAGGTCGTACACTGACTCTTTTTCCTGCAAGTACATGCAAATACGCTCAAGACCATAGGTAATTTCTACGCTGGTAGGATGCAAATCAATACCGCCAACCTGCTGGAAGTAAGTAAACTGAGTTACTTCCATACCGTTCAGCCAAACTTCCCAGCCAAGTCCCCAAGCACCGAGAGTTGGAGATTCCCAGTCATCTTCTACAAAACGGATATCATGTGCTGCAGGATCAATACCCAGAGCACGCAAACTGTCGAGATAGATTTCCTGAATATTATCAGGAGAAGGCTTTAAAATAGCCTGAAACTGGAAGTAGTGCTGCAGACGGTTCGGGTTTTCACCGTATCGACCATCAGTAGGACGGCGGGAAGGCTCAACATAAGCTGCCTTCCATGGTTCCGGACCAATAACACGCAAAAAGGTTGCGGGGTTAAACGTACCGGCACCACACTCGATGTCGAACGGCTGCTGCAATACACAGCCCTGTTTGGACCAAAAGTCCTGCAGGGTGAGGATAACGTCTTGGAAGTTCATGTTTTTCCCCTGAATACTATATTCTCTACACGGCATACGCCGAGTTGTTGTGGTAACTTTATGTAACGCTAAACGCGCCTAAACATTCCGTTTTCCCAGGAAAGACCTATATGATATTGGATAAAACCGTCAATAGCTCTGGAAAGCTCTTTACGTGCCTTCACAGAAAGACTCAGCTCTGTCCAACGAAGCGGAGAATTTTCCTGTACAAATCGCAAAGCGTCAAGAGATTCCTTACTTAATCTGAATCTTGGCCCTTGCGTTCTCGCACAGGCTGCACATGTGAGCACACCCTCCTGAACATGAAAGACTGGATATTTCAAACCCTTAGAACAAACCTGACAGACATGCAGCTCTGGATTATACCCCTGATCAAAAGCAAAACGGGCACGAAAAAAAATTGACCAAAGCTTATCCAATGTCTCTGCTTGATTCAATAACACCAGCATTTCAGAAAAAAGGCTATAGGCAGCAGGTGCACCTTCAAAAGATATACCCATTGCCTCCATAAATTTTTGACAATTCACTGAAAGCCCCAACCGTTCGTGGCTGACACGTAACTTGTCGGGAGAGTCCATTAACACTCCCTCTTCCAGCGTAAAGTATGTTGCGAGCTTGCTGCCTTTTACACGAAATAACACACGATTTAAATGATCCAGACAGCCGCAAAAACGACGTCTGCTCCGGCAACCACCAAAAGCAAAAGCATTCATTATTCCGCGTGTAGGAGACAAAAAGCGGACCCATAGGTCCGCTTCTTTAAACCTTCCAATACGGAGGATGATAACTTGTTCGGTAAATTCCATCAGAACTATAAAGCGGCAATATGTACTGTACGTACCTTGCCCTCTGCACCATTAAAAGAATATGGAACACCATCAAGTGTCAGTGAAATCCCGCCGGAGTTTCCTAAGCGTAAAGACAAATTTTTCGGGAACGTAACTGTGTATCCCTGTCCATTACGAAGTAGGAACTCTTTACGGGTAAAATCATCGCCGGTAGCTTCAACCCAACAATCCGCAGTAGCTTCAATACGCAAGGAGCGCATTGCAACTTCTACTTTTTTTTCATCCTGTTTAGTTTCCTGAACTTTTTTTTCAGCTTCCTGTGCAACAACATCTGATGGAGCTACGACAGGCACAGCCACGGCTTTAGGAGCCGTTTTTTCGCTGACAGCAACAGGTTCTTCAACAACCTCAATAGGCTTTGAAGACTCTGGCTGCGCTTCAGGAGCAACCTCTTTCTCCTGTACCGGAGGAGTGGTTGGTTCAACAGGGGCAGACTCAACAGCCTCTGGCTGATCAGGAGCCTGTTCTACAGGTTGTGGTTGTGCAGGAGATGGCTGCACAGGGACTTCTACAGTTGCTTCTTCATTACCAAGTGTAGCAGTACCTGACTGCATATAGTAATAGCCCGCCGCAGCAAGGCCGGCAATCAACACTACAATGGCTATGAGTTTTACAGGGCACCCTTTTTTCTCTCTACGAGCAATAACGGGCTCAGCAACTTCTTCATCAAGCTCATCTTTATATGCAATATCAACTATTGCACCAAGCTCTTCCGGATCAAGCCCCAACACCATGGCATAACTTTTAACAAAGCCTTTCACATACACTGGATGAGGCAGTTCTGACTTAGTACCTGATTCTATAAATGCAAGTGTGCGCGGTGCCAATTTTATGCGTTCAGAAAGTTCTTCGATAGATAAACCTTGACGTTCACGTTCCTCACGCAACAGGGTTCCGAGCTCCAGCATTTCAGACATCTGTACCTCCACTTACAGCCGAACGTCTACGACGGCATTATTACGCAGTTTTTCAGCGTATTCTTTAAAGCTTGCTTCAAGGCGAGGTGCTCTCAGCTTAGCTTCAATTTCCTGCGCTACTTCATCAAGTGAGCGCAATGAACCTTTGGTTCTACTGTGCAATTTAATAAGTGCTTTTGAAGACCCAAGAGACACGACATCAGACACAGAACCATTTTTCATTTCCTGAACTGCCGCCAGCATCTTTGGTGATACATCTTTCACACCAAGCTCACCAAGGTAACCACCCTGTTCTTTACCTGGCCCTACAGAGTACTTTTGAACAGCTTCTTCAAATGAAATCTTACCGGCAGAAAGTTCATTACGGACTTCAGTTACATCAGCAACTGGATCAAAAATGAGCAAGCTCACTTCCACTTTGCCGTCTGCTTCAAATTCAGCTTTATGTTCTTCATAAAAACGCTGAATCTCTTCTTTGGTAATAACTACCTTACGTCCTACCATCATTCCGAGAAGGCGTTGTCGAATAATAGACACCTTTACTCGCTCTTTCACACCTTCAACGGTAAGACCTTCATTAACTATCTGTTCTTTAGCCTTCTCAAGAGTCATGCCACGCTGCTGCGCCATCTTGCGCAACTCGTTTTCAATTTCAGACTCTTCAACTGTAACACCGCGACGCTCTGCATCCTGTAAAAAAAGTTTTTCTGCCACTACCTTCTCAAGGACAGTATTCAGAATAGATTTTACTTTGGGACTTTCAGCGTATTTTGGGTCAAGCACCCCGGCCTTTTTCAATTCCGGAATTGCCAGCTGTTTCAAATCATATAAAGTTACAATCTCACCGTTCACAACTGCGGCAATTTTATTAACTAACAGCTCAGCACGAACAGGTGCAGCAAACATAACAACAGCTGCCAGCGCAATTAAAAACCTGAAGGCCATACTTTTCTCCCTAATATAGGTGATAAACATCCGCGCAACACAGCTCCCCTCGTGATGCGCGAGTTCTTACTTCTTGGGTCTGTATTATCTTTTACGCAATTATGCAATAATGAGAAAAATCAGACCCACTAATTTATTTAAAAACTATCTAATATAACTTTCTTATTTCATTTTTAATTTACGGGTCAGATTTTTTTCCAACCTCAGACTCCGGCTCTCTGTAAGGCTCTTCTTCTGCCTCTTCCAGCTTCTTAGGGGAGCCAGACATAACAATTTGACTAACTTTCCCACTCATTTTTTCTGAAAGAAGTGGTGTAACTTCTATTTTGGAAGATGCAACTTCTTTTTCCAACCACTTTACAAATGCCTCGTTCATTTTTTGATCAATCAACACTCGTTCAATAACAGAGTATGCCTGAGATGGACCAAGTAATTTTTCCGGAACCACTGCAAGCAAAACAAGCTGCTCAAACCCATATGCAGTCGTTGAAATATTACTGCTGCTTTTAGGAGAAAGTTGCTGCAATGTAGCAGACCACTGAATCGGGAAACGATCTTTTCTTAGCTTCAGCTCACGAACAGTAATATCTGAAGACAAGGTACCAACGACAGTTTTCCAATCTTCTGCTTGTTCCAGTAAAAGAGAGGCACGCTGTACGCCAGTTATGTCATTTCCTCTTACGAGCAATACATGCACTCGTTCAGGAATATAAAATTCAGACAAATTGTCTTTATAGTATCGTTCCGCTTCTTGATATGTAAGGGAAACAGTCGAACGCAGTACGTCATTAAAAAACATCTTCATTTCCAGATGACGCTTCAAAAACAATCGCCATACTGAAATATCAATATACTCTTCCGTTAATGTTCGCTCAAAAAGATCATCAGGGTAATCAGCCCTGATAGCAGCTTCTTCTTTCTGGACGTCCTCTGCAGAAACGCTCAACCCTTCTTTTTCAAGAGCAGCAGCAACAAGTTTATAAACAACAAGCTCTGAAAGAACGTTTCCATACTCTGCGCTTAACGCCTCAACAGAAGGAACAACTCCAGAAACCCAACCAAGGTTGTTCAGGTCATAACGAGCTTCCAACTCTTTCAAGTAAATAGGTTCACCGTTGACCCGTGCCACAACCCCCTTCTCTTCCGGATGCTGCGTGCAGCCAACAACTACAAGTAAGAGAAGCAGCAATACTATGATTCGGCGCATTCGTTACCTTTTATACAGTTACAAGAGGTTCAAGTTCTATTTTCAATTTAGCAAGACATGTACGCAAATCATCTTCTCCTTTCAAGCGTAGTTCCAACGTTGCAGGAGGAGTTAATTTAGCTCTATCTATGTTGTCGTTTACCCACTCAACAAGTCGCAGAGGAGATATGGCATCTGCATTCTCTGCCCAGGTAAGGCGAACTTTATCCCGTAAAATATCTGCCCTCTCAACCTGAATTGCCATCAGGAAACGTTTGAACTCAAGCACGCCAAGGAAGCTCACGAGTTCTGGTGGTAATGCCCCGAAACGGTCACGGATTTCGAGCTCAACATCCTGCATATGGACAGCGTCCGTAGCAGAAGAAAGAGCTTTATAGAACTTCAGGCGCTCTTTACCGTCCGGAATATATGACTCTGGAATATGTGCGTTAATACCAAGGTTAATCTCAGTCTCAACCACAACACTCTCTTTTTCACCTTTCAGGCGTTTTACTTCTGCTTCAAGCATTTCCAGATACATATCCAAACCAACGCGAGCCATCTGACCGGATTGAGCTTCACCTAAGATATTACCGGCACCACGCAGACGTAAATCTTCCATGGCAACTCTGAAGCCAGCACCAAGATAATCCAGTTCCAGAATAATACGCAGTCGCTTACGTGCCGGAGCAGGTAGCTTATCCAAATTATTCACTACAAAGACGGCATGTGCCTGTCTATCAGAGCGCCCTACGCGACCACGCAACTGGTAGAGCTGTCCAAGCCCGAACATTTGCGCCTGATCAACGATAAGTGTATTCGCCCTTGGAAAATCAAGACCGGATTCCACTATTGAAGTACAAACAAGAACATCCAGTTCACCATGCCAAAACTTATGCATGGTTTCCTCAAGGTTCTTCTCCGACATACGACCATGTGCCATACCAATACGGGCATCAGGAACAAGCTCACGCACGTATTCTGCAACACGCTCCAATCCTTCAACGCGGTTATACACCCAGAATACCTGACCGTCACGGGCAAGTTCACGCTCAAGTACCCCTTTCAGCTCCAGTGCTTCACGCTCAATCAGCGCTGTCCGCACAGGCTTACGTCCAACAGGGGCAGTTTCAATAACAGAAAGTTCACGTACACCGGACATAGATAACTGAAGCGTCCTCGGAATAGGGGTCGCTGTCAACGTTAGCACATCCACATTACGTTTCAGTTTCTTCAGCTTTTCTTTATGACGAACACCAAAACGCTGCTCTTCGTCCAGAATAAGAAGGCTCAAGTTAGGTAGGTCGACATCATCAGACAACAAGCGATGTGTCCCGATTAAAATATCTATCTGTCCGCGTGCAGCAGCAGAAAGCACCTCTTTCTGGCGGGCTCTTGTCACAAAGCGGCTCAGCAAACCAATATGAACAGGGAATCGTGAAAGGCGACTTTTAAATGTCTGATAGTGCTGCTCTGCAAGAACTGTTGTTGGACAAAGCAACGCAACCTGCTTGCCTTCACATGCAGCACGGAACGCAGCACGGATAGCCACCTCTGTTTTACCAAAGCCGACATCACCACAAACAAGTCTGTCCATCGGTTCAGCTTTCTGCATATCATCCAGCACATCCTGAATCGCACGAGCCTGATCCGGCGTCTCTTCAAAACCAAAGGACGCTTCGAACTCCCTGTACAGCTCATTCACAGGACCATAAGAGAAACCTTTAGCAAGCCTGCGCCATGCATACATTTCCATAATGTCATGAGCCACTTTTTCAATGGCTTTTCGAGCCTTAGACTTGCTTGCCTGCCATGCAGAGCCACCAAGTTTATCTAACGGAGGAGTTGAACCATCCGGCCCCTTAAACAACTGAATAAGAGACAAACGGTCTACAGGAAGATACAGCTTATCGTCTCCAGCATACTGGAGCAGCAAAAAGTCGTTTGAAACATCACCTAAATCGAGACGATGAAGACCGCCAAATGTAGCAATTCCGTAATCTCTATGAACAAGATGCGCACCGACTTTAAGGTCGTCATAGTCTTTCAAACCAGAAAAAGCACCGGACCGGGCACGCGCCTGGCGCTCCACTTTCGGCTGTAATACATCTTCCCCGAGCAAAAGGATATTATCCCACTCAAGCTCGATACCACGCCGAAACGCAGACACCAGTGCAAACAGCCCACGTTCTCTCGGGGCATAGCACATGTGCGGCACCAAACCGTCTTGTTCAGCAAGAGTCAGAAACTTTGTACGACTACGGTCTGTGGCAAAACTCAACACAACCTGACGCTTTTCTTTCATCCACTCCCGCAAACGGGCTACCAAGGTATGCCATGGTCGCTCTGCATCTTCAGGCTTCTGGAAAATATCCTGAAACGCACCATAGCTTCGTTCCTGCAATGAAGAGCCTTGTACTTCCACACCCATTTTCAACTCTTCAAAATGGGCTCGTCTGTATTGTTGCCACACCGATCCGGCAATGTCGGCAGAACGAAGCACGCAACTTACTGGCTGGCGCACACCATGCTCTTCAGCCTGAGCATCCAAAAAGGACACCCATGAACGCTCTGACTCTTCCAAAGCCTCACTCATTCCGCCTTCTGAAGGCAGAATAAATACAGCATCGTTAGGAAGCCAGCTTTCAAGGAAACTGGAATTTTTATAAAAACAACCAGGAAGGAAAGTGTAATCACCATGGTGAGCTGCATGCTGTAAAGCTGACGCCTGACCACTTGCCAATACACCTTCAGCCTCCAATTGTTTCCACCAAACAGAAGCCTGCGCGACATTGGAATCGTTTAAGACAACCGGAGCAGCCGGAAGCAGCACGAGTTGCTGAATATTACCGCGGGAACGTTGGGAGGTAGGTTCAAAAAGACGGATTTCTTCCAGAATATCACCAAAAAATTCCATTCGGATTGGAAGCGTGAACCCCGGACAAAAAATATCTAATATATCGCCGCGCAACGCTATTTCACCCGGCTGCGTCACTAAAGGCACACGGGTATAGCCCCACTCAATAGCTTGCTCGATAATCAGATCAGGACCTGTTTCATCCCCGATAGTCAGAAGCAGCTCATTATGCGTAAAAATATCTACAGGAGGCAGTGCGGGCAAGAAGTTATCGATAGAAAGTAGAACCCCCTGAGCAGAACGCTTCAAACCAAGTCCGTATAGACTTGCCATTCTTACTGCCCAGCGAGATTTTCCATATGTGCCTGCAGGATGTTGCGGAATAGTAATCCATTCATCATCCCATTGCGGTGTTGCCAATGGCGCAGGCCCTCGGGAGCAAGTTGGAGTAAACAGCCGCAATAGTCCATTTAATTCAGCGAATTCTTTAGCATCACGTGCGACCACTACCACATTTTCGCCTCTGTCACGTAGTGAACGCGCAAGCCGTGCCTGACTAGCCGGTCCGCTTCGCGCTATGTGAACAACAGCGTCTTTTTCATTCTGTATTTTTCTGACGACTTCAGAAAACAGCACTCGTCACTGCTCCCGCTTCTTAAAATATAAACTGAAAAAGCCGCCAGACCTTATGGAAGGCAGGCGGCTTATGCTTTTCAAAAGAGGTTGAATACGTTGCCGCAACAACCTCAGGAAAAAACTACATTTGACCAAGCACGTCAAGATCTTCGTTGGAAAGAAGACGGTCAAGATCAAGCAAAATAAGCAAACGATCCTGAAGCTTACCAACGCCACTGATATACTCGGATTCCATACCTGCAACAACAGCCGGAGGCGGTTCAACCGTGCCTGCTGGAATACGCAGAACTTCTGACACGGAATCGACGACAAACCCGACAATCATGTTGTTGATTTCGATTACGATGATTCGGGTGTGTTTGTCATGCTCTTTGGAGCTAAGCCCGAAACGCCTTCTGAGGTCAATGATTGGAATCACTTTTCCCCGAAGGTTAATTACCCCCTCAACAAAATCCGGAGCTTTTGGCACTTTAGTGATTTCCATAGTACGGATAATCTCCTGTACTTTAAGGATATCAACACCAAATTCCTCTTCACCTATACTAAAGGTGACTAGTTGCATCAGCTCGTCATCCTGCTTCTTTTGAGGCTCATTCATACAGAACAACTCCTTGTTTTCCCGAGCAGCGTAGTACGGGAAAAATTTAGTGAATCGACATATACCTGTTCTCACAATCCAAAGCAACTACAGGACGATACCACCATTCATAAAAGCGGTTGTAAAAACAGAAAGTGTTAGATAGTATAACCTCGCTCAAAAGCAATTGAGTTCAACGCTATCCACGAGGAGTACCAAATTGATGGCGAACATCTTACCATTCCCTGAAGAAACGCCGCTTGCCATGCAGATTAAATCCCTTGGCGACGAGGAGCTTCTCGATTTCTGGGAAGAAACACAATTTCTTGAACGCTTTCTGAAGGAAGGCGCCCCTGTGCAGAATCAAGATTCCATGCAATACGAAAAATTGATTCTACAGGAACTTCAGCTGAGATCTTGCAGGCGCTGTGCCGCTACTGCTCAACTATAAAGATTTTTCCTAAAGAAAAACCCTGCCGTTGAAACCTCATCGGCAGGGTTTTTCTTTTCTTAAGACTTTACAATCACGAGACCACAAATAACCCGCTATACATCAGCCTTAAAAACAAAAAAGATCAGGATAGAAAGTACATTATCTGCAGTTCTACCCCGATCTTTTAAATGCTAATTAGTCCGCCTTACGACCTACACAGAAGTAGGCAAAGCCCTTCTCTGCCATTGTCTTGGCATTGTAAAGGTTACGTCCATCAAACAAAATAGGGGCGGTAAGCTGTTCTTTTACGCGATCAAAATCAGGTGTACGGAACTGGTGCCACTCAGTAACAACCATCAGCGCCTGCGCACCTTCAAGTGCGGCGTACTGCTCATCGACTATTTCTACCAAGTCATTGTCTGCAAAACGATCTTTAACTTTTTCACCTGCAACAGGATCAAATGCACGAATGCGCATGCCCTTTGCGGTAAGCTCTTCAATAATAGTTAAAGAAGCTGCTTCACGGGTGTCGTCTGTATTCGCCTTGAACGCGATACCCCACAGAGCCAAAGTCTTTCCTTCTACACCACCCTGTGGTTCAAAGTACTCAACAAGTCGCTCTGCCATACGTTTCTTCTGACGCTTGTTCACATTATCTACAGCTTCAAGCAACTCAGGTTTGTACTCATACTGATGTGCTGTATGGATAAGCGCTTTAACGTCTTTAGGAAAACAAGACCCGCCGTAGCCAACACCAGGATAAATAAATTCATACCCGATGCGGTGATCAGAACCGATGCCGGTGCGTACGTCACGGACATCTGCGCCAACACGCTCACAAATATTAGCTACTTCGTTGATGAAAGAAATTTTGGTCGCAAGCATGCAGTTAGCTGCATACTTTGTCATTTCAGCACTGCGAACACCCATCACAATCAACTTTTCACGACTGCGGGCAAAAGGTGCGTACAACTCACCAAGAGTTGCCGCAGCATTTTCATCATCAGTACCAACAATAACGCGATCCGGTTTCATAAAGTCATTAACCGCATCACCCTCTTTCAAGAATTCAGGGTTAGAAACAACTGTAAAGTCAATGGACTCGCCACGTTTATCAAGTTCTTCTTGAACAAGAGAAGAAACAAAATCTGCGGTGCCTACAGGTACCGTGGATTTATCTACAATAATTTTTGGTGTGGTCATTACCGAACCAATCTCACGGGCAACCTGCTCAACGTAACAAAGGTCGCATGAGCCATCTTCACTTGAAGGGGTACCAACGGTAACAAACACCACATCGCATTTTTCAATGCCTTCTTGCAGGCTGGTTGTGAAGGTGAGGCGTTTTTCTGCATAGTTGCGCTGTACAAGCTCTTCCAAACCTGGTTCCCAAATATGGACATGACCATTTGAAAGCATTTCTACAACATCAGGGTTAACATCAACACATGTGATGGCATTACCCATTTCTGCAAAACATGCTGCGCTTACCAAACCAACATAACCTGTGCCAACAATACAAACGTTCATAAACGAACTCCTGTTCATCCCTGCTGAGATGTCAGATTTCATGTAACTTCAGATTTCATGTAAATATGGACACACTCTTTACTGAGTTGTATCTCAACAGTCAATTATGTGCAGAAAGGACTTATACACGACTCTCAAGACGCTAATATCACACCATTCTGGCCCCGAAGTGAATAGCAAACGCCCACTTTCTAACTATTCGCTTTGCAAACAGAAAAAGCCTATGGGAAGCCTTTCAAACCTTACACACAAGTTCGTTACACTTTATGCATGAACTTTATTGTAAAAGAGTGTATAAAATCCATAGAGTCTGCAAAAACTATGTTTTCATTGCTTACAACTTTATATAAAGTGATTAGATACATATGGGTTTACTTATATGAGGAGAAGATATGCCCGTTTTAGTCGTTAATGTTGATCACGTTGCAACTCTTAGGCAACAACGTTTAGGTAAAGAGCCAGAACCGGTAACTGCTGCACATCTTGCAGAACTTGCCGGTGCACGCGGCATTATTATGCATCTTCGCGAAGACCGTCGCCACGTTCAGGATCGTGATATCGAATTAGTGTCACAATGCCTGAACACCCGCTTCCATTTTGAAATGGCGGCAACAGAAGAAATGAAGGAAATCGCACTTCGCATCAATCCATACATGGTTTGTCTTGTACCGGAAAAACGCGAAGAGCTTACAACTGAAGGTGGTCTCGTAGTAGCAGGGCGTGAAGACTTTTTCCGTGAGTACTTAGCACCAATTCATGCAGCAGGCATTAAATCCAGCCTGTTCATCGAAGCAAGCGAAAAGCAGATTGATGCTGCTCTTGCTTGCGGTGTTGAATACATCGAAATTCACACCGGTCATTTTGCAGACGCAAAAACTCCGGAAAAAATGCATCTTGAACGCGACAAGATCATCAAAGGCGTAGCATACGCTAAGCGTCTTGGCCTTAAGGTAAACCTTGGTCACGGCCTTAACTACACCAACGTATACGAATTTGAGAATGTTCCAGGTATCTCCGAGTACTCTATTGGTCATTCCATCGTTTCCCGTGCTGTTCTTGTTGGCATGGATCGCGCTGTACGTGAAATGAACGACATCATCAGCACTTTTGCTGAATAACATACGATACTGTGGGGCTTTAGGTGATTGTCGGACTTGGCATTGACACTACGGAACTGGATCGCATCCAGAAATCGTTTGAACGACATGGCGACCGGTTCACTTCACGCATCCTGCATCCGAATGAACAAGCTTCCCTGCCTAAGCACCCTGTAGCCTATATTGCAGCACGGTTTGCTGCAAAGGAAGCTGCAGTAAAAGCGCTCGGGACAGGATTTACACAAGGCATTCAGTTTCAGGATATTGAAATACAATCTGAACCTTCCGGCAAACCCGTTCTGGTTCTACATAATAAAGCAGCAGAATTTGCAGATGCTTTATCTGCAACACGCTACCATGTCAGCTTAACGCATGGCAGAGATACAGCTTCTGCTGTGGTCATTCTCGAGTCATTATAATCACCATCGCATTTTGCGGAGGCTCAATGGCATACATTCCCCTGCCTACTCCGGCAGAGATGAACAGCTGGGATACTCAGGCAATTACAACCTTTGGTATCCGTGAAGAAATTCTGATGGAAAACGCCAGCCGAGAAGCACTTCATGTGCTTCTCGAGCTGACGGGTTCTGTGACAGGCAAACGTGTACTTGCTTTTATGGGAAGCGGAAATAACGGCGGCGATGCTGCCGCTACTGCCAGACACCTGCATAATCTCGGTGCTGAAGTTCTTCTTCTCCACACAAAACCTGTACGGGCATACAATAAAACCTCTGGCTATCACTTTAAGTTAGCAAGAACTATTGGTACCCCGTATGCTTTGCTTACATCTAAGAATGCTTCACGCTTGTTGTCCGCTGAGCAACCGGACATTATTATCGATGGCCTGCTTGGTACTGGTCTGCGAGGCACTTTGTCTTCTGATAAAAAGAGCCTTATTGAGCACATCAACAGACTTGGACAAAAAGCCTTTGTCTTTGCACTGGACATTCCGTCCGGACTCAACGGCACGCTCGGCACTGTTGACCCTGTTGCTGTACGAGCTAATGCCACAGTAACGTTTGAAGCAGCTAAATGCGGCTTAGTTATGCCGGAAGCCCGACAGTGGATTGGCGATCTGTACACACGCTCCATTGGAATTCCTACACAGGTGCAAGATACACACTCTGCGTCTTATTACGGAATGACGGATGATGTACTCAGATTACGCAAACCGCAATCGGAGGCAATGCATAAAGGCTCCGCAGGTAAGGTGTTGATCATTGGTGGCTCAAAGGGGCTTACTGGTGCACCACACTTGTCAGCGCTAGGGGCAATGCGCTCCGGTGCAGGATACGCTACAGTTGCATCCCCTGCATTATTAACTCAGGAAATTAAGGCAGGACAGTCTGGAATTCTAACCCTGGAACTCGGAATATCTAATGAATGGCCTATTCATGTTCCAGAGGTACTTATTCAGGAAATACAAAATTCGGACAGTCTTATCATCGGCCCAGGAATGGGACGCTCTAAAGAGGCAGCTAATTTTTTACGTAAGCTGATTACGAGACATCGACCACCTACTGTGTTTGATGCTGATGCTCTCTATCATCTTGCTAAAGATGAAAATCTTATACAATCACTGTCTGACAGTGACATTCTCACCCCTCATCCGGGTGAAATGGCAAGACTCAGCCGAAAAACAATTAGTGAAATTCAGGCAGACAGACTCACTGCTGCAACAATTCTTAACGACACCTTTAACGGTGTAGTCGTTTTGAAAGGGGCAGCAAGTTGTATTGCACAACAAGGAAGACCGACTGTTATTTCTCCTTTCTGCACCCCGACCCTTGCGGTGGCAGGCTCAGGAGATGTACTGTCCGGCATCATAGGAACTCACCTTGCCCAGGGAGTTCCTGTACGGGAAGCTGCCTGCCTTGGAGTCTATGAACACGGGCTTGCTGGAGAGTTTCTTGAAAATGACTTCCCGCACCGAGGGAATCTTCCACAAGAAATCGCTCATGCTTTGCCAAAAGCCATAAGGAAGAACTTATGCTCACAGCCTACGACCTGATGACAGAGAATCCACTGACCGTTGCCCCTAATGATGATATTGTATCCGTAGCACGAGTTATGGTTGAAAAAAGGTACAACGGATTACCAGTAGTGGAATCTGATGGCACGCTGGTCGGCATCATTTGCCAAAGCGACCTTATTAACCAGCACAAGCGCCTTAACCTTCCTTCACTGTTCACAGTTTTGGATGGCATTATTCCTCTTCGCTCCAGTTCTGATATGGATAAAGAGATGAGGAAAATATCTGCAAGCAAGGTAGCAGAGGCTATGACGCCAGCTCCAACGTCTGTAACAGAAGAAACGCCTATTGACGAAATTGCCACGCTTATGGTGGATAACAAGTACCACTCCCTGCCAGTTGTCAAAAATGGCAAATTGGTAGGGATAGTCGGAAAAGAAGATATTTTACGCACCCTCCTTCCTAAGGAAGAACCAAAAGAGTAATTAACTGTGCTTCTTTATTTGAAAAACACAGAAGAAACAGAACTTCTGGGAAAATATATTGCACAGGCTCTCGTATCTACGGACCCTGTGCAAACTTTATTGTTCAAGGGAACACTTGGCTCTGGTAAAACAACCCTAATCCGATCGCTCGTTCAACACCTTCCGGGTGGAGATGAAGCTGAGGTAAGTAGCCCAAGTTTTAATGTATATAACCTTTACCCGACCACCCCGGAAACCGCCCATTATGACCTATACAGGCTTGCCGGCGGAAGTGTCGATGAGTCCTTTCATGAGCTCATAGACGAACAGCAGACGCTCATGCTCATTGAGTGGGCTGAACACCTTCCTGAGCAGGAATACCCGAATGAATGGTTGCAATTCACTTGGGTTCCATGCGAAGAAGGACGACAAATTAACATTTTGGTAAAAGGGGCAGGAGCTACCCGTGTAATCGAGGCATTAAAACCACTTGTGACCTCGATGCAAGTAGCACCATAATTATTAAGTAGATTCGCTCTACCCTTCTCATTCTCTTTCTAACGACAAAGGAATCAGTATGCGTATTCTGGTTCAGAAGTTCGGTGGAACTTCGGTTGCCAACTTAGAGTGCATGAAAAAAGTACGTGAAAAAGTTCTTGCCGCTCGTGCCAAGGGATTCAAAGTAGTGGTTGTTCTTTCTGCAATGTCAGGAGAAACCAACCGCCTTTTAGGACTAGCTAAAGAATGGTCCAACTCCCCTGACCCGGCGGAAATTGATGTTCTCGTCTCCACTGGAGAACAAGTGTCTGTAGCACTCTTTTCGATGCTGATGAACGACGCTGGGGTGAACGCTCGTTCCCTGCTTGGGTATCAGGTACCTGTGTGCACAGACAATGCACACGGCAATGCACGTATTCTCGGAATTAATCAGGACAAACTTTTAGGCCTGCTTGAACAACATGATGTTCTTGCAGTTGCAGGCTTCCAGGGCTGCACAGAAGAATCCCGCGTAACAACTCTCGGCCGCGGCGGTTCAGATACGTCCGCTGTAGCATTTGCCGCTGCACTCGGCTGTGAATGTGAAATCTACACAGACGTAGACGGTGTATACACCACCGATCCGAATATCGTGAGCAATGCTCGTAAAATGGACCGTGTATCCTATGATGAAATGCTAGAAATGGCCTCCATGGGCGCTAAGGTCTTACAGATTCGTTCTGTAGAGTTTGCTAAAAAATATAAAGTACCAGTACTTGTTCGTTCAACATTTTCAGACGCCCCAGGCACGTTAGTAACTCAGGAGGATTCACGCATGGAAGCCGTTTTAGTTTCAGGTATCGCATATGACAAGGATCAGGCGCGCGTTACACTGCGCGATGTTCCGGACGTGCCAGGTATCGCTTCCAACTTGTTTGGTCCGCTTGCAGAGGGCGGAGTTGTTGTTGATATGATTGTCCAGAACCCAAGCCGTAACGGTAAAACAGACATGACATTTACTGTTCCACGCGGCGATCTTGAGAAAACTCTTGAGTTGATGAAGGACATTCAGAAAAAGACAAACGCGGCAGAAGTCCTGCACGATTTACATGTTTGTAAAGTGTCTGCAATCGGTGTTGGTATGCGTAACCACTCCGGCGTTGCTGCACAGGCTTTTGATGCTCTGCGTAGGGAAAATATTAACATTCTCATGATTAGCACCTCTGAAATTAAAATTACCTGCCTTATCGAGGAGAAGTACACGGAGCTCGCAGTAAGAACACTGCACGATGCCTTCGGGCTCGGCAAAGAATAAATAAGAGTTAAAAGGGCCATGAAAAAAATTCAGATCTACGACACAAGTTTGCGTGATGGAACTCAATCAGAAGACATAAGTCTTACCAATGACGACAAGCTTAAGATTGCTCTCAAGCTTGACGACCTTGGTATAGATTTTATTGAAGGCGGCTGGCCAGGGTCTAACCCTGTGGATATGGCGTTCTTTAGTGAAATTAAACACATCTCTCTAAAGCATTCCAAAATTGCTGCTTTCGGGAGTACCCATCACCCGGGCTTTACCGCGGAAAATGACCCCAACCTACGTAACCTACTTAGTTCAGGGGCAGATGTGTGTACAATTTTCGGAAAGACGTGGGATATTCACGCCACCGAAGCGTTGCGAATTCCGCTGGAAAAAAATCTGAAGATTATTCATGACTCTGTTGCGTTCCTTCGCTCTATGGGAGCTGATGTCGTGTTTGATGCCGAACACTTTTTCGACGGTTTCAAAACGAATCAGGAATATGCCTTAGCAGCCATTAAAGCAGCTCATGACGCCGGTGCACAAACACTCAGTCTCTGTGACACAAATGGCGGCACTCTGCCGTATGAAGTATACAAAATTGTAGAAAATGTAACCAAGGCTCTGCCAGGTGCACAGCTTGGTATTCATGCTCACAATGACTGTGAATTAGCAGTGGCTAACTCAATTGCTGCGATACAAGCAGGCGCTTCCCATATTCAGGGAACCATTAACGGCATCGGTGAACGATGCGGTAATGCGAACCTCTGCTCTATCATCCCTACCCTTGAGTTGAAATTCAACGACGAATACACAACCATTGGTAGAGATAAGTTGGCACTGTTAACAAGCACATCAGCATTTGTAACAGACGTGGCCAACGTAATGCCATTCGACCGTCAGCCGTTTGTAGGCAGATCGGCGTTTGCGCATAAAGGTGGTGTTCACGCAAGTGCGGTTAACCGAAACTCAGCATTGTACGAACACATTGATCCAGAAATTGTCGGCAACAGACAGCGAGTACTGCTCTCAGAACTTGCCGGACGAGCTAACATTGTTAATCTGGCTAAAAAATTCGGATTCCATCTGGATAAAAACGAGCCGGTTGTCAAAGGTTTGCTCAATGAATTGAAAAAACGTTCCAGCATGGGCTACGACTATGCTGCTGCAGAAGCTTCTGTGGAACTGCTCCTGCTTAAAAAGCTCGGTCGACGTGGAGTCAGAGAGTTCTTTAAACTTAACCAATTCCGCGTACTGGAGCTTAAAGAAGCGCAGGATAAGGACCCTATATCTGAAGCTTCTGTAATAGTAGAAGTTGAAGGAATTACAGAGCACACAGCCGCAACTGGCCGTGGTCCTGTTAACTCCTTGGATAACGCATTGCGTAAAGCGCTTTGCAACTTCTACCCACGGCTCTCCGAAATGAAGCTGCTCGACTTTAAAGTACGAGTCATGACAGCAGAATCACCGGAAGGCGGTGGTACAGCGTCATTTGTACGTGTTCTTGTTGAATCTGGTGACCATCTGTCACGCTGGGTAACTGTAGGTGTGTCTTACAACATTATCGAAGCAAGCTGGCAGGCGGTAGCTGATTCTATTACCTACAAGCTCTACAAGGATGAATTCGAACAACGTGCTCAAACTGAGAACTCATAAGCATTGCGTATAACAGATAAAGGCTGTCTCCATACGGGGACAGCCTTTTTTTGTTCTTCAACAAACTAATTAAATTTAAGCGGCTAGTTATTCCATCCACATTTACACCCCAATACAACTTTCGCAACATGCAATTGGAACCCAATAACTTGAGCCAAACATGTTACTACGAGAAAGTTTCTTCACCCCACCTTCATCAGCACTGAGTAAATAAACTTGCCCTCAAGCTTTTAAACCAAAAAAAAGACCGGACAATGTCCGGTCTTTATCGTTGTGTAATAGGAACTAGCGCTGCACCCTAGATATTCTTTTGTGTTCTGTAAGCTACCAAATCTTCAATGGTAAGCATTGGCATCTCATATTTTTTAGAGATTTCAACAAGCTCCGGCATACGTGCCATGGTACCATCTGGATTTGTTACTTCACATAGTACACCACATGTTCCAAGACCGGAAAGGCGCATAAGATCTACAGTTGCTTCAGTATGACCGCGACGTTCAAGAACGCCACCCTCACACGCACGAAGCGGGAATACATGACCTGGACTGTTAATATCTGAAGAACTTGCATTGCCGCATGAAGCAGCTTTAACAGTGCGAACACGGTCAGCAGCAGAAACACCAGTTGTTACACCCTCTGCAGCTTCAATAGATACAGTGAATGCTGTCTGATACTGGCTATGGTTTTCATCAACCATCATAGGTAAATCAAGCTGCTTAACTTTTTCATCAGTCATGCAAAGGCATACAATGCCGCTACATTCACGAATAAGCAACGCCATCTGTTCTGGGGTGAGATGCTCTGAAGAAAAGATCATATCACCTTCGTTTTCACGATCTTCATCGTCAGTAACAATTACACCGAATCCCTGCTGCAAAGCAGTGAGAGCTCGTTCTACACGTTCTTCTGGGGTACCAAACTGATCAAGTAATGACTGATTCATTGAATTCTCCATGATAATTAAGAATCGCAAGAATCAGGGCAAGTAAAAAGCAGTGCAAAAGAATAGAGCAGCATAACCACGCTGCCAAAAAGAAATGCAGGCTGCATTTACTCTCTTTCATCCGGACTATTACCGTCGGCTCTGGAGTTACACCAGATCTGCTGTCCTTCGTACAACGAAGCGCTCGCGGGCTTTCCTAAAGAGGATCACCGCCGGTAGGGAATTACACCCTGCCCTGAGAATAAATTCGCGTTAACAAGATGGCTATATGGTTCCAGTCGTTGTGTCAACATAACCGGAACCATTTTAACAATATTTTTTATGCGACATCTCCACCGCTGAGCACGGTGAATTTGCAACTATCATCTTTTCTTGAATATTCTACAACTCTGTTTCGGCCAAGATCTTTAGCTTCATAAAGCGCCGAATCAGCAGCATCGAGTATCCGTGCACCCAAATTATCAAATGAAAAATCGTGTGCATATGCAAAACCACAGGACACTGTCATTTGAACATTACGTTTAATGATGCGCCCTTGATTATCCCGAATCACAAAATCATAAGTTTCCAGCCGAGAGCGAATAGCCTGTGCAATTTCAACAACATCAGTTACCGCATCTCCAAACAATAATATTGCAAACTCATCACCACCAAATCGACAACAGCAAATATCGTCATCATCATGGCTTCTGTGTGCAACTGCCTGCATGATTTGCGAAAACGTTTGCAGTGCCTGATCACCTATACGATGACCAAATCGATCGTTAAATTCCTTCAAATTATCAACATCGAGCAAGAGCAGGCACAAAGGCTTTTTATCACTTTCCCACGCCTTCACCCCTTCCTTAAGGTTTTCATCAAAGGCACGACGGTTGAACAGCCCTGTTAAACCGTCTGTTTTGCAGATATGGTCAAGACGCTCAGCATCCTCTTTCAGTACAGAAATAACTTCCTGAAAAGTATCTCTGAGTTGAGCAACAATATCCTCAGGATCTGCTCCACTACGAACTGCTGCCACGCTTTTCTCTTCCAAACCTTCAACAGCGCCCTTATGGTGATAAACGCTTCGGCGGAAATCATCAGCCAGATCAGCAGATTCTTGTAGCGCTTCCTCTAATCGTTTTGCATAAGAACTCGCCAGAATAGCCTGATATTCTCTCAAAACGGAACAATATCTTTCCTCTGAGAAATCCGCATCCTCTAGCGTCTTTATTAGCAAATCCGCAACTTGCTTCTTTTGCTCTTGAGAATAATACGAGTACTTCTGCGTACTACGTAAACATGAAAGCAATGAACGCCAACGATCATCGCGTGGTACACCTAGACGTTCAAACAGATCACAATATTTATGACCTACTTCGAAACGACAGATTTTTTTTGAAGGGTTATCAGAATGCACATCGCCCCCCTACAAATACGGTTCTGCAATATTTTTCAAAATGAAAATGACGTACTCTATGCGTACTGTTATTCAACAAAAATATCAGTATCTTCCGGCCACAGCTTACAAACTCGTGCTGGCGCATATCCATTATAAAATGCATCGGTAGCAGACTTAAACAATACCCTATTCTTCTTTGAAATTTCTTTTGAAAATTTACATTTAAGCGTAAAAAAACGCTTACTGCGTCTATTACCAACAACATTTCCAGCACGTTTAAAATAAGCAGTTACGTTATTCCACATTCCTGCTTTTGCATTTATGGCTTCTCTCTGTATCTGTGCAAGCTTATTTGTATATGAACTATGCTTTGTCCCATGAGGATACACAAAGCCCATACCATTCCGAATTAGTAACGTACCTAGATCACGCCCATCAGGCAATGTGACAATTGCAACAGTTCTTTTATATCGATCAATAGAAACGATTTGTTGCAAAGTAATCTTACGTCCTAAGACAGCCTTTGCTATAAAATTTTTAGCGTTAATTGAAAAGTATTGTCGCTTTCTTTTTTTATGTTCAAGTTCTGGAGTGTCAACATATGCTATCCGCACTCTCTTTCCGTTTTCAAGAATTATAGTATCGCCATCGATGATGGTTTTTACAACATATGCAGTATCGGCAAAAGCAGGTAAGGTTATAAATAGTAAAGTGTAAAAAATTACAAAATATATTCCTTTTTTCACCATGACATCTCCTGAAACATCTCAAAAAAAAAGGCGGCTTCTAATGAAGCCGCCTTTTTTCTAGTTTTCGTAGTAGGACTTAAGCGTCTGACTTCGAACCGGATGGCGTAATTTACGAAGCGCTTTTGCTTCGATCTGTCGAATACGTTCACGAGTAACGTTAAACAATTTACCAACCTCTTCAAGAGTATGGTCGGATTTTTCACCGATACCAAAACGCTTACGCAATACCTGCTCCTCACGAGGAGTAAGGTCTGCAAGAACACCCGCAATCTGCTCGCCAAGTTTAGTGTTAACCACTTCTTCTGCTGGAGCAACTGCCTTTTTATCTTCAATAAAATCACCAAGGCTTGAATCTTCTTCATCGCCAATTGGAGTTTCAAGAGAGATAGGCTCTTTTGCAATCTTGAGAACTTTCTTAACCTTATCGATCGGGTAGTCCATACGTTCTGCGATCTCTTCAGGTGTCGGATCACGTCCGAGCTCCTGAACAAGGTAACGAGAAGTTCTGATCAACTTGTTAATTGTCTCAATCATATGCACTGGGATACGAATTGTACGGGCCTGATCCGCAATAGCACGGGTAATAGCCTGACGAATCCACCAGGTTGCATAGGTAGAGAACTTGTAACCACGCTGGTACTCGAACTTATCAACAGCCTTCATAAGGCCTATGTTACCTTCCTGAATAAGATCAAGGAACTGCAAGCCGCGGTTAGTGTATTTTTTCGCAATACTTACAACAAGGCGTAGGTTAGAACGAATAAGTTCCTGCTTTGCACGCATTGCTGCAGTGTTACCATGTTTAATACGCCAAAGAACTTCTTCAAGGTCAGTAACGTTATGACAACATTTTTCCTGCAGACGTTCTAAGATCTCAATCTTACCAAGAATCATCTCCTTAAAGGAGAACAATTCATCAACAGTAAGACCAAGCTCATCCGCTGCTACTACCGGGTTCACTTCACGATCATCAAGCTGCTTAAACAGTACCTGAATCTCTGACTGAGTTTTACCGGTAGAAAGAATATAAGCGGAAAGGTCACGCTGACAGTTATGCATCTGTCGAACGTAATCTTCAACAGTCTCGATAACACGGTCAATAAGAGTCTTTTCCAGTTTAATGTCACGAAGACGCACAACAACATCTTCTTTGAACTGAATGATCTCTTTCTGCAAACCGTACACTCTACGATCAAGAGTGCAGCAGTCATCAAGCTTGTCGTAAATCTTTCTTTTCTTTTTGTAGATGTTGCGAATCTCGTCCAGAAGCTTAATTACACGCTCTCGCTGGTTAAGTTCGTCTTCGCTAGGATCATCTTCCTCGATGGTCTTAACAACGTCCTTCAGCTTAACGCGGTTTTCTTTAAGATCTTCACCAACGCTAACGAGTTCTTCAACAGCCACAGGCACTTCTACAAGCGCGTATAATACATCCTGCTCACCAATTTCGATCTTTTTAGCGATAACTACTTCGCCATCACGATCAAGTAACGGTACTGCGCCCATTTCGCGCAGATACATACGCACTGGGTCAGTGCTGCGTGATGCATAGTCTGTAGTTTCTTCTTCCTCGCTAAAGTCAATAACGTCTTCAGAAGGCAGGTCATCGTCACTTTCAGCAGCGGCAACGGGAACGTCATCTTTGTCTTTGTTGGTGTCAACAATAGCAATATTCAACTGATCAAAAATCCCGATGATTTCTTCAACCTGTTCGGGAGTATTTACTTCAGCCGGTAATGCTTTGTTAACCTCATCGAAAGTCAGGAACCCGTTGACTTTGCCCTTCGCAATCAAGGACTTAATTTGCTGGATGTCCTTAATATTCCCCATTGGACCTCCCCAAGGATTCTTTTAAGGCCAGAAGAAAATCCATTTCTGCATCCTGTTCGCCCCCCTCTGTAATATGCCGCATTGCGGCGACTAGGGATTGCCCTTGCTGTTGGCGGCGAGTTCTTTCCAGGAACATACAGACGTCGTTCAATTCTTCTTGTTCTTTTTGCATTGCAACCGTGTCGACTACACGGTGCTTAATCCAAAATACTTTTTCTTTACCTTCAAGGTACTCAGCGGCATCGTTGCCGTAAGCAGAAATTTTATTCCAGAGCGACTCAGCCCATGCGGACTGCAAGAGCTCCATCCCACCATATTGTTCCAAAGAGAAAACATGGTGTGGATAACGCACAATAAACTGCAACACACGCTCTTCCAATGAAGCAGCTAAAACAGGACGAGGGGCCGTCCCCTGAGCGTCCTGATTTCTTTTCCAACCGTCGGACTTGTTACGAGCCCCACGTTGCGGAAAAGAGGTACCAGATCGAGTCTGGACGTTTCTTTTTGGCGCTACAAGCTGACGTAATTCTGTTTCATCCAGCCCAAGCCCCGACGCAATTCGGGACACATAAAATGAACACAGTTCAGGTTTTTCCATGCTGCTGAGGAAGCGGGTAGTCCAATCCATTACATCGCGCGGTGCATACATGCTAACCGTTGCGGTACAATACGAAAGTCCATCCGGCGACTGTGCAAGCAGCTCTTGAAACGCCTCTACACCACGCTCATGTAAAAAGCTGTCTATGTCTTCGCCATCCGGCAAAAGGACAACCCGACACTTCATCCCCTTGGTCAGGATCATCTCACAGCTTTTCAAAGCAGCCTTGCGCCCTGCCTCGTCTCCATCAAAAATAAGGTCGACAGAGGAACAAAAACCACCAAGCCGCTTAACCTGATCCGGTGTCAGTGCTGTACCGAGCACTCCACAGGAGTTTTCAAAACCAAATTGATGCAGTGTTAGTACATCCATGTACCCTTCTGTTAAAAAGGCACTTTTGGCCGCAGATATAGCCCTGCGAGCCTGAAAAAGTCCGTAGAGATGCTCACCTTTTTTATAGATCGCAGAATCGCTACTGTTTATATACTTCGCTTGATCACTTTTTCCAATGATTCTACCACCAAAAGCGATAACTTGACCGGAAAGATTCTTAATCGGGAAGATAAGTCTGCCACGAAAGCGATCATACATACGACCACGGTCATTACGTGACAAAAGGCCAGCCTCGGCTGCCTGTTTTTGTGTCATTCCCCTTGCAACCAGTGCATCAGAAAGGGATTGCCACGAATCAGGAGCCCAACCCAGCTCAAAGCTTTCTACAATCTCGGGCGTTAATTTACGCCCTTTAATATATGTTCTGCATTCACGCGCATCATGCTTAGAAAGATTTTGACGAAAGTGATTTTTTGCAATGTCATACATAGTATAACACTGCTTTCTAAAATCCCGTTCCTCTTTCGCACGCGGGTCTGCTTTATACTCAGTGAGTTGAACTCCGGTTTCTTCTGCAAGTTGCTGAAGTCCATCTCGAAATTCTAATCCATTAACCTTGCAATAGAAATCAATGACATCGCCCGCAGCCTGACATCCAAAACAGTAGTAAAACCCTTCTTCTTCATTGATAGAAAATGATGGTGTTTTTTCCTGATGAAAAGGACAAAGTCCCATCCACCTGCCACCAGCATGACGTAACTCCATGTAACGCCGTGCAACGTCAGCAATATTCAGACGAGCCTTAATTTCTTTTACAGCAGAAAAACCGCTATTTGTCATGACTGATCCAGAATCGTTACGATACCCAGAAGACATTATCGCAATTCAACAATGGTCATCCCGTCACCACCTAGATCAGCAGGGGCAAGACGGAATGAAGCAACAGCAGGGGCATTTTTGAGATACGAATGGATCTCTCGGCGCAATGCGCCTGTGCCCTTTCCGTGCACAACTTCAAGCTCTTCAATATTGCTCAAAAGAGCTCTATCGATGAAGGACTCAAGTTCACTTATAGCTAAATCAGCACGCTTTCCGCGTAAGTCAAGCCTAAAAGAAACCTTGCGCTCTGCTTTTACTGTCGTGCGAGTAGGCTGAACAAGTTTACTTTCCTCTTCAGCAAAGGCAACATCTTGTAAATTAACCCACATAGCAACGCCAGAAAGATTAATTTTGACCTTTCCACGTTTATCATCAATTTCTTCAACAACCCCTGATTTTTTCCAAGGATTATATTTTAATGTCTGACCAGGTTTAATTTCTTGCGGAACTAGTGCCTCTACTTTCGGCTGTTCAGGCTTAGTAGATTCAGCAAGTTTTTGACGAGTTTTTGCCAACTCTTTCAGAGCCTGCTTATGCGTAACCTTCTGAGTTTTCAGATCCTTAAGCACATTCTGCGCTTCTTTCTGAATATCGCCAAACAGTTTATCACGCTCACGCTCGTAACGCACATTCATCTTTTTACGACGTTCTTCAAAACGCTGACGCTCAGAATCAAGCTTGGCAACTTCGCGTTCACGCTCAACAGCTAACGTGTTCAGTCGATCAATAAGTGCCGATGTATCCTCACCATCCATAAGCAAATACTGCTCAGCACGACGTAATACATAGTCCGGCATGCCATGCTCACGCGCCACATCAAGCGCCTGAGATGCACCGACCTGATCATATGCAAGACGATATAACGGTTTCTTCGTATTTGGATCAAACAGCACAGACGCTGCACGAACCTTATCGTTTGAAAGCGCGTATGCCTTTAACGCTGGGAAGTGTGTCGCTGCACAAACATATGCTCCGCGATCAAGCAATTCATCAATAACAGCCTGTGCAAGCGCAGCCCCCTGTGCAGGGTCAGTACCTGCGCCAAATTCATCAAGGATAACAAGAGTACTGTCGTCCGCTGTACCCCAGATAGCACTCAAATTTTTAATCTGAGCAGTAAATGTAGATACGTTTTCTTCCAGACTTTGTTCGTCACCGATAAAGGCAAAAATATTTTTCCAGAACGGAATAGAGCTGCCCTCTTTCACAGGAACAGGCAACCCACTCATTGCCATAAGTGCAATAAGCCCGATGGTTTTAAGACATACTGTCTTACCGCCTGCGTTACCACCACTGATAAGAAGAGCGAACTGATCTTTCTGCAGCTCAAGTGTAACAGGCAACGCGCCACCATCAGCCAATGCAAGCAACGGATGCAGTGCATCAACAAGGTGCAGATTGCATTCGTCGCAAAAATCCAAAGCTACGCCATTGAATTTGGAAGCCAAAGTACACTTTGCGAGCAAAACATCAACATGCACCATAAGGTCGTACACGCCATGTAACGCACCAAAATTAGCACGGACAAGACCTGTAAGAAACTCAAGAACCTTATGCTCTTCTTCACGCTCCTGCTTTTTCAAATCAGCAAGTTCGTTGTTAAGATCAACGAGGAACATTGGCTCGAAGTAGCATGTCTCACCAGTCTGGGAATAATCATGAATAATCCCCTGTACTCTTCCCTTAAAGTTACTCTTAAGCGGGAGCACATAGCGATCATTCGCAAGTGTAATAAATTCATCCTGAAGATATTGAAGGATGCCGTGAGAATTAACAAAGTCTTTTACTTTGCGGGTACATGTCTGGTGAATTCTTCGAATCTCCTGACGAACCAACAAAAGTTCAGGCGAACTGTTATCACGGATAAGACCATCATCCCCAACACAACGGGAAAGACCAGAAGCACACTGTTCCGGCCAAGGAAATTTGTCCACCATAGCCAGCAGGAGCGGCCAAGGGGAATCTTCTGTACTTACACGAATAGAAGCCCGCAGATCACGTGCCTGTACGAGCACCTGCCGCAGTGCCCACAGATCATCAAGATCCAAAACAGCATTCGGCTTATCAAGAAAGCGGAACATTCCTGCAAGATCAGGAAAAGAAGAGAGTTTAACAGTGACAGTTCGGGCCCATTCCTGCCCTTGTCTAAACAGCTGCGCCTCTTTTTGCGCATCTTCACGATTAGGCACGGGAGAAATAGACAAGCACGCATTCGCGCCTGCCTCCGAAACAGCAAAGTCCGCAAGGCGCTCAAGCACCTTACGGAACTCTAAATTGTGTATGGTACGCTGTTCCATAGAACTTATGCGAGCTTTGCGCGAACAGATGCGCTCAGTTTTTTACCGTCTACACGACCTTTATATTCTGCCATAATAGCGTTCATTACTTTACCCATATCCTGCATACCGGCAGCACCAGTTTCAGCTATGGTTTTGGTAACAAGTTCTTCAAGTTCTTCATCAGAAAGCTGACTTGGCAGATAAGTCTGCAAAACTTCAAGCTCTGCAGCTTCTGTTGCAACAAGGTCTTCACGGTTTGCAGCACGGAACTGCTCAATAGAGTCCTGACGCTGTTTTGCCTGCTTCATTACAACATCAAGCATTTCCTCATCAGTAAGTTCACGCTTGAGGTCAATCTGCATATTTTTAGCAGCAGTTTTCAAATGACGCAGTACACCAAGTGCAACTTGCTCCTTGGCTTTGTAGGCAGTAATGTAATCTTTATCGATCTGCTGAATAAGGCTCATGCTGTCACTCTTATGTAAATTTTGCATAGAATAATGCGGGGATCCGATAACGAACCCCCGCCAAGAAGCATCTATAAGATGCACCCGCCGTAGCGGTAAACGCAGTACTAGTACTGGTTCATCTTTCTCATCTTCTTAAGAAGACGTTTACGGGCAGCTGCTTTCTTCTTCTTACGCATTACGCTAGGTTTTTCGAAATGCTGACGTTTTTTCATTTCTGAAAGAATGCCTGCCTTTTCTACCTGCTTTTTAAAGCGTCGAAGCGCGATGTCAAAGTTGTAATCACCATCTTCGAGATATACGCCTGGCATGAAATATCACCACCTTCTTTACATAATACCCCAAGCGAAAACACGCCCAAGGCAAGAGCGTAATTTAAAGCCTGATCAAACTTTTTGCAAGTTTTTTTTTACATCTTACAATAAAAAAAAGCCTACTGCGAACAGTAGGCTTTTTTTAACAAACAAAATTAGTGACTGTGCCCCTTCTCATGACGAGCATGAAGAACGGACTTCAGAATTACGTACCCCAATCCACCAAGGATTACGAACAGAACAGCGTAGAATGCTCCGAAGAATACAAAATGGTCAGGCATCCACCAAGGGATATCCTGAGGCAACGCACTATGCAGAGTCTCACCGTGCAGCATAAAGGCCTCCTGCTCTTACTTAACAGCTTCTTTAAGCAGTTTTCCCGGGCGGAATTTAACTACTTTAGTTTCTGGAATGATAATTGGCTCACCGCTCTGCGGGTTGCGTCCCAAGCGTTCTTTACGCTCTTCAACAACGAATGTACCAAAACCTGTCAAAGTCAGCTTGCCTTCAGCTACAAGAACTTCCTGAACTGATTCAAGAAATGCGTTCAAAGAACGTTCAGCATTTGCTTTAGTAAGATTTGCTTTCTCAGCAATTCGTTCTACGAGTTCCGCCTTGGTCACGGCCACGTCCTCCTCTCTGGGGTTGCAATAAATTTCGCCAAAGCGCACACACTCTAGCTACAAAAATTATTACTGTTATTTGAGATATAAGCCCAAACTTGTTAGTCGATACCAGATGCATGCAGCATATGCAACGGTTTATACACCCTTAGACCCTTGAAAATAGGGGTTTCCTACTTTTTTGGACAACTTTTCAACGCATCAGCCAATACTTGGAACTGACGGGTGGTAAGCGTCTCAGGCCTTGCAGTTCCTTGCACGCCAGCCTTTTCAAGTGCTTCTTCAGCACCGGAGGCAACGCAACCTTTTAGAATTTTCTGCAATTGCTTTCGACGCTGTTGAAAAGTGACCTTTAGTAACCATGAAAGTGCGTTAGGGTCAAAATCACGTTCTTCGGCAGGAGTCGGCACAAAACTCAGCACTGCAGAATCCACCTTAGGACGAGGAATGAATACTCCCGGAGGCACTATAAACTCACGCCTAGGTTTACAAAAACTTTGCAACCAAACAGACAGCGCACCATACTGTTTAGAAGATGGAGCAGCAATAATCCTGTCCCCCACCTCTTTCTGAATCATAAAAACAGCACGCTGCAGCCCGCTTGCCTTGCTCAAAATATCCCACATAAGGGGAGACGCAACATTGTATGGAAGATTGCCAATAACTTTCCATGGCTTTTCAGAAGTCAAATTCTCCCACGGAAACAGCAAGGCATCAGTAAGCACAACCTGCAATTCAGGGTCCCCTGCAGGAGGCTGGCGCTTATGTTCGTGCGCCCAGTGGTTATCTTTTTCAAGAATAGTGAACCATGCGGGCTTGCGTTCATGAATAAGGTGAGTCAACGCACCGGGACCGGGACCAATTTCAATAACATAATCTTCCGGTTCTATATGAAGTGCATCTACAATACGGTTAGCCGTATTTTTATCCTGCAAAAAGTTCTGTCCGAGACTCTTTTTTGCGCGAGGTCCTTGCTTAATATCCAATGCCATGTGTGTATATCCAGACAGGCGGACTACTTTGCTAAAGCAGAAGCAAAAAAGCTATCCACCCATTTATAAATGTCGTTTTTGCGGATTGATTCCCGCATCCTATCCATCCGTTTCAAGCGCTCTTTTTTATCCATCGTATATGCCTGATGAATAGCAGAGGCAACACCTTCTACATCAAAAGGATTAACCAGTATAGCCCCATTTCGAAGCTGCGCCGCGGCACCAGCAAACTCACTAAGCACTAGCACACCGTTTCGCTCAACATTAGCGGCACAATATTCCTTTGCAACAAGGTTCATACCGTCTCGAAGCGGAGTAACAAGAGCCACACTGCTTGCGCGGTAATACGCAAGCAGTTCATCAAACGTCAAATTTCGGTACTGGTAATGAATCGGAACATACCCCGGAACAGAAAACTCACCGTTAATCTGCCCTACCATACATTCTATTTCTTTTTTCAACCGTGCATACATTGGAATCGTTGCTCGACTCGGCACAACAACCTGAAGCAAGCTCACATTACCTTGCAATTCCGGATACATTGTTAACAGCCTGTGCATTGCCATAAGGCGCTTTGGAATTCCTTTTGTATAATCAAGACGATCTACACCCAGAATTATCTTCGGATACGGCAACGCCTTATGCACCTGTTGAGAATGCTTACGGACAACAGAAGAACGGGCCGTCTCATTAAACTTCTTGTAATCAATACTTATAGGAAAAGTACCGACTTTAACGGTACGGGAACCGACAGTGGCATACACAACCTGCCCGCGACCGAATACCCGCACATTCGGCACCAAGGAGGAAATAGCCTGAAGAAAATTACGCCTGTCATGTAAAGTCTGAAAACCAATTTGATCGTACTCAAGAAGCGCCTGCAAAAGCTCGGTGCGCCACGGTAGACGTTTAAAACAATCAACTGATGGAAACGGTATATGAAGGAAAAAACCTGTACGCCTACAGTCTCCAGCTTCACGCATGTACTTAGCCACATGCATCAAATGATAATCATGCACCCAGATATAGTCATCGGCTTCGCCACTCTCTATAGTGCGAAAAGCAAACAGCGCATTTACATCCAAATAAGTTCGCCAATAATCAGGATTAAAATTGCACTCAAACTGTGATGCATGGAATAGGGGCCAAAGAATCTGGTTAGTGAAGCCAAAGTAAAAATCCTGAATCTGTTCTGCCGTCAAACCAACCTGAAGAAGGTTGTACCCTGTTTCTTCAGAAAATAACCGCAATGCCGATTCAACACCTTCCACATCAGGCGCCCCCGCCCATCCAATCCAAGTACCATTATTCTCTCTCAGCACTGGAGATAGTGCAGTGACTAACCCACCGGAGACTGGAGAAGAATGGCATGTTCCACCGGAACACTCCAATGATACTGGTAATCTATTAGAAACTACTATGAGGCCTTGGTCGTCTTCTAACCCGTTAGGCATGAGAACTCCTTTACTGTACTTCAAGCATAGTAGATTACCAGTTTGCCGAAACGAAACAATGAGAGTTAACAGAAAAGGCAAAAGAAAAGCCCCGAACTGTAAAATACAGTTCGGGGCAAAATATTACAGTTGCTACAAAAGAGCAGATGCAGTTGCATGCAAAAAATCAATAATATGCCTACCATCCGGTTGCATAGGTAACAACCATTGTGCCGCAGAAGGACGCTTTTCCCGTCCTATTAAGATAGTATGACTTTGTTCATCCAAAACACGGAAGGCATCTTCATCTGTAATATCGTCGCCTAGATAAGCAGTTACAGCATCTTTTGGCTCTTCCGAAAGAACAGAAGTAACAACACGGGATTTATTAATTCCCGGAACACGCATTTCCATTCCTTCATGAAAGTCCAGAAGTTCTAAACCGAACTCTTCCGCAACAGGCTCCCACAATTCTTCTATTTCCATAAGATACTGCGGCATAAGCTCTGCATTAATGTTGCTCACATGCGCTGCAACACAGTTCGGCTTTCGCTCAATAGCTTGTTCACCCAGCAGACCCGATATTTTCGCTGCTGCAAGCTGCAGGCCTTCCTGTGCAGCATCTGAAATCGAAATAGTATCAAGTTGACCATTTACTCGCAGACGTTCGCAACCATGAGAACCCCAAGCCTCAAACGGCAACCGACTTTGCAGCAATGGCTGAATCTCCATTACCCTGCGCCCACTTACAAGCACAGTACGGCAGTGCTTGATGGCTAAAAGTCGTTCAAAAGCTTCGCGGACCCCTGGAAAAGGAAGCGCATTATCTCTATCAGGGACTATCGGTGCCAATGTACCATCATAGTCAAAAAAGAGAACAGCCCTACGACAGGCAGCCAGTTTTTGCCCAAAACCAGCTTGTTCTTCAGCTGTCCAAAGTTTTATCATGAGTGCTTTGCTCTCCATGCCTACGCTTATACTGATTTATAAGGCGTATCATGCGGCGTTTACGAAAACGGGTAACGGCTCTGAACGTAATAAAGTATGACAGTACAGAACATGGAATTGCCATAACCAGTCCACCGGTCATCATAACAACGACAATACCCCACCCTTGCTCAACTAACTCTTTCAACTCCATATGATGAGGGTCAAAAGTTACATCAATAGGAATGAGCCAGTTTCCGATAATAAAACATGCAGTATAAAAAGGCACCCAGTTCAACGGGTTGGAAACCCATGTTCCTGCTGCCGCTGCAACCTTGCTGCATCGTAATATAAAGGCAAGCGTAAGAGCCACAACAGTTTGAAATGGAAGTACAGGCAAACAGCCCGTAAACACACCGACAGCCATACCCAATGCAACAGAATGTATTGAAACCTTCAAGCGCATTACGCGCAAGTAGTTATAACGTATAGCACGTTTAAAAGAGTCCCAGAACCGCACCAAAAACTCCTCGTTTCTAATTTCTACGACAAGGTATCAAATCGTAAAAATTGAATTACCAACCCAGCGCGCCCCTGTGTTGCAGAGCGCAAATCCGTTGAGAAACCAAAAAGACTGCACATTGGAGCTAATGCCTGCACCATTTTAAGTCCTGCACGGTCAAAAAGATTTTCAACTTTTGCGCCCTTTGCGCCAAGCAAACTGATAGCATCCCCGACATTCTCGTCAGGAACAGAAATCTCTACATCCATAATCGGTTCAAGCAGCTCAGGAGCTGCACTTCCCAAGGCAGCCTTAAGGGCCATGCCTGCGGCCATCCGATATCCAGGCTCAGATGAGTGTTCATTACGTTTGATATCTGTAATGACAACTTCCACATCCTGCACAGGATACCCCTTAATTACTCCGCATTGCAAGCCGTCCTTAACCCCCTGCTCTACAGCTTCAAGCCATGCCTCAGGCCATTGGGAAGTATCAAACCCAAAACGCACAACATTCCCAGAATCACGCTCACGTGGAGAAACAGTCAGGCTTGCATAACCATAATGACGTTTATCCCCTAGTTCGCGATCAAATTCTTCGAACGCAGAACCAATGCCGGTGATTGTTTCCTGATACACAACCTGCGGATTACCCACACGTGGTGCAACATGGTACTCACGACGGAGACGATCCACTACAACTTCCAGATGAAGTTCCCCCATACCAGAAATGACACGCTGCCCAGTTTCAGGATTTTGCTCATATTGCAAAGTGGGGTCTTCAAGAAGCAGTTTCTCCAACACCTCATCAAGCTTGTCAGCTTCTTCGGAGTTTGCAGGCTCAAGAGCTCGAGATATGACAGGTCGGTACCCTGTAATATTTTCAAGCAGGTATGGATTCGCTTCTGTTGCAAGAGAATCACCAGTTTTGGCAAACTTCATCCCTGCTAAAGCTACAATCTCACCTGCGCGAGCTTCATCAACCTGCTCTCGATGACTTGCATGCAATCGATACAGGCGTGCCGGTTTTTCCTTTTTACCCTGTGTAATATTCTGCACGGAATCGCCAGAACGCAATGTGCCGGAATATACACGGGCCAGCACCATTTTCCGTCCATCATCCATGTACACTTTAAAAGCTAAAGCACCTAACGGACTCTCAGGTGAAACCACCAATTCTTCCGCTTCACTTGTATTTTTTCTGATAACGTTAGGTGCAGGAACATTAAGCGGGTTTGGCAAATAGTCGAACACACCATCTAAAACACACTGCACGCCAACATTTTTTAAGGCTGAGCCGCAAAAGACTGGAGTAATCGACAAATCAAGTGTCGCCTTGCGGATACATTCTTTGATTTGATCAATTGGAATTTCCTCGCCTGCAAGATACAATTCCATAATCTCATCATCTCTGTCGGCAACTATTTCAAGAACCTTTTCCCGCCACTCTTCAGCAAAGGCCAACTCATCACCTGCAAGGGGTGTGCGAGTGTATTCTCGACCTTCTGATTCCTGATCAAAGTCCAGACGTTCCAGCGTCAACACATCTGCAAGAGCATAAAATTCATCACCCTCGCCAAGCGGTACAACAAGCATCACAGGAGTTGCATTCAAACGCTCACGCATAGACTTAAGTACTGCTTTGAAATCAGCGCCCAGTCTATCCATCTTGTTGATCAAAGCAATCTTAGGAACGTTAAATTTCTCAGACTGACGCCACACGGTTTCAGACTGCGGCTCAACACCACCAACGGCACAAAAAACACCAACGGCACCGTCAAGCACGCGTAAGGAACGTTCAACCTCAATAGTAAAATCCACATGACCGGGGGTATCGATGATATTGATTACGCCATCATCCCACTCACATGATGTACATGCAGAAGCAATCGTAATACCACGCTCCTGCTCCTCCGGCATAAAGTCCATGGTTGCGGTGCCTTCATGCACTTCACCCATACGGTAGATTTTATCAGTGTAATACAGAATTCGTTCAGTAAGCGTAGTCTTGCCAGCATCAATGTGTGCAATAATACCAATATTTCTCAAGCTGTTCAGATACGAAGTAGCGCCCTTGCTCATTGAATTCACCTTCACTCAAATGAGATGTTACACTTCGGAAAGAAGAGAAAAACGACGATGCATAAACCATTGCGGTAATAAATCCGGCCAGATCCAACAGCCTTCCTGCCCTGCTCCCAGAGAAACAGGAACTGTATCCGCTACTGCATCCACCACATCCGCTTCGCAACAAACAGCTGCAAGTGAAGATAATGAGCCAAGATCATCCTCCGCAACCTCAACAATATTCAAATCAGGATGCGCCCATGCAAGCAAGTCTCTATCAAATGAACCACCTGCAAGAACTCCCAGACTCGAATACTGTGGCTCGAACCAAGCTGAAAGTCCGTTACCAAGAACACCAACGTTATGCACTGCTTGCCTTGCGACATTTCCTAAAGCAAGCACTCTGCCACTGGTTCCTGCACTGGAAATTTCCGTCATAAATGCAGATGTATTGTCGGCATCAAGCTGTACAGCCATCTCTATCCCTGCCAGTTCGAGAGCAGCAAGACACTCCGCCGCAACCGGTTTTTCACCGGAAAACATAACTAAAATATCTTCTACACCGCTTAACAAAGGCATCATGGCAGCCGCAAGAAGACGAACACCGGACGCATAGGAAGAATCCACCACCACAACTGCCCAATCAACAGGACGAGTTTCAGCAACAGAAATATGCCCCTGACGCCAGTGGTTCTCCTGCCTTCCCCACATCACTTGAGGAGTTCCGTACAGCACATGTAATCGCGCAATCGTTGTTTTCAACCATGCACGACGATTATCCGGTACAGCATCATATGCTGCTCCAAAGCGTTCATCCTCAACAACGAACGCATCTAACCATTCAGGAAAAAAGCTATTTTCAAACATATAAACTCCATACACCTATATTCAAGTGTATGACAAATATTATTACTGTAACGGAGAATTACTGCGCGCTGCCGGAAAGCGTCATGGCGGACGTCTTCTTTACACGAGAACGTGTATACCAAAGCACACGTCCAAGTGTGATCACCGCAAATAGGACATTAGGAAACCACGCGCCGAAAACAGGATTAACTAAACCACGTTCTCCAAGAGCGCCGAACCATGTAAAGAGGGCATAAAACACAAACGTAAGAATCAGCCCGACAGAGATGTTAATATAGAGGCTGTCTTTCCATGTAAGGAGCATCAAGGCAACCAAGCCCATTATCAGCACCGCAGCTGCATACGCTATTTTCTGGTGATATGTGGTACGTAATGCTTCTACGTTAGAGCCAGAAGCTTCCAATCTATCGATTGCGCCACCAAGTTCCCATAATGACAACCTGTTCAAGTTGGCATCTGCGGAGACTGTTTTAAATACGCCTAATTTTTGTTGAATCGGTAATGTCAGCTGAGCAAGGTTTGAAACAACGTAGCTACCCGGTTCTGTACGTACAACAGAGAGTAGCATCCAGCTATCCGGCTGAATGACGGCACGCTTTGCTTTAATTACTTCCTGAATAGTGTCTCCATCATCAAGAATACGCATCACGGTAACATTCTCAGCTGTTTCAGCATTCAAATGAGCAACACCGAGGTTGATAATGTATTCATCTTCAAGAAACCAGATATCATGAACTATTGCATTAGCAGCTGTCTTGCCCCGAACCTCTTCACTCCAGATGCGACGGGATTCCACATCGCCCATTACACCGAGATACTGGGAAAAACCAAGCTGAACAACAGCCCAAAATAATCCCATGTACACGATAAAGCGCGCGAGCGACATAAAGGAAACACCGCCAGCCTGCAGCGCTACTAACTCTTTGCTACGGGACATTACGCACAGCTGGACTGTACAGGAAAGCAAGAATACCGCAGGCAGAATCTGGGATATAATAAGCGGAAGCTTACAGATAAAATACAAAGCAATAGTTGAAAAACCAAGTCCTGCCTCGAGGAAGTCATCCAGCTTTTCAAAAAGGTCTGTCATCAAATAAACGGCAGTACCAATGCCCAGAATAAGCAGCATCAAGAAAAGATTCTGCTTAAGCATGTAGCGAGATAAAAGTGACATCTACCGTCCTCCCAACTTCTTGCGGCGATTAAATATAAAGTGTGTAAACATCGCCGTAAGATTTATAGTTCGCTCTTTTGCAGTAAAATAGAGTCCTGCAATAGCCAAAACGGCAAAAAGAGCGTTAGGAATCCAAAGACTGATCTCAGGAGGAAGCCCGCTTCCACTCTCACCACTTTTCATACCGATAGAAAGGAGACTGTAATAAACAAGAAAGTTACCAAGAGCCATAATAACGCCCATCTGCTGACGCATGCCTTCGAAAGCACAGGCAAGCGGCATTGCAAACAACCCAAGTACAAGACAGGCAAACGGCATTGCCCATCGCTTAGGAATCTCAACGTCTGTCTTACGTACAAACGAATCGCTTTCTGCAATAGATGGATCTTTTTTAATAGCTTGAAGCTGAGCATAGGACATACCAGATGGACGAAGTTTACCCAGATGAACGCCTTTAACCAGCTGAGACAACGATAGGCGCACTACGTACTGATTAAATCCGAGCACGCTGATTTCGTCTTCGTTCTGACGGTAAATCTTGCCATTGTACAATACAAAACGAATCTCACCCTGTGCGGTGTCAGAAACAATTTTACCAGTCGGCGCAACAATAGTTACCCCGCCTGTATCCTTACTGGTATCCTTGCTGGTATCCTTGCTGGTATCCTGAACAAGTACGTGTTCCAATTCACCAGTCGCAAGGCTAGAGCTGCGTGAATAAACCATCAAATTGGGAATAGATTTATTAAATACCCCAGGCTGCAATACAACTTTTGCACGGGTTTTTGCCAACTCCATTACTGAGGTACGGAAATTATCCATACCCCACGCAATGCCGAACATAGACACCCACAGGGTAAGCAGCGTACAAATAGTTCCGAATAACAGTGGTGCCGGAAGAAGCTGATACAAGCTGACACCGCTCGCCTTAAGTGCAACCAGCTCCCTATCGGAGCTCATTCGCAGGAACGTAAGAAACACAGACAACATGGTTGCTATAGGAATAATCATAATCAGAAGGGCAGGAGTCAAGAACCCGAACAGCTTGAGCATGTCGAGAATCCCGATATCAAGTCCAAGAAACAGCTCTCTAAGCTGCAAAACCTTTCCGATTACGATCAGAAAAACCAAAGAAAACATAGACAGACAGAAAATGGAAACATGTTCCTTAAAAATCTCTCTGTGCACTAAACTGACTTTAAACAGAACAGCCCCCTAGTGGTCACTTTCTGATTGTTTAAAAAAATCTTTAAGCATTTCTGCTTCCTTAGGACTCAGGTTAAAACGCATTCCCGCCTGATCCAACAGTTTAGTCAAACTTTCAGAGCCTTCTTTACGACGCTCTTGGATGTACGCGACAGCTTTTTTTACCAGTTCACTCTGCGGCATAATAGTTGTCATAATTTGACTCCCTGCATTGGTGTTGAATGCAACCTGACTCTTTAACATGGAAAAACATGGCAATCTAACTCACTAACCAACACCTTGCAACTAACTCTACTATCCGGTATTTTTCCGCGGTTGTTGCCATTAACTTTAAACACATACGACATACTTATGACAGAACTTTTTTCCGCAACGATTCTCGGTATTATCGAGGGGTTAACAGAATTTCTGCCGGTTTCCTCATCCGGTCATCTTATCATCACCGGCCATCTCCTTGACTACACCGGCCCTAAGGCAGCTGTGTTTGAGGTATTCATCCAGCTTGGCGCCATCCTTGCCGTTGTTGTGCTTTACCTTAACAGATTTTTAGGACTGCTAAAAAACACACCGGAAATTCCTTTCTCCGGCATACGCGGTTTGTGGATGCTTTTCCTTACATCGCTTCCAGCAAGTATTCTTGGTCTCTTGCTTAGTGGCTACATTAAAACGTATCTGTTTAATCCAATAACAGTTTCTTTTGCCCTTGCTGTAGGTGCTATTTTTATTCTTTGGGTCGAAAAATATGCACCGGACAATAAAAACAGTGAAACAACGTACCAGAGCCTTGATGACATGACACCAAAGCTCGCGTTAGGCATCGGCTGTTTCCAGTGTCTCGCATTGTGGCCAGGCTTTTCCCGCTCCGCATCAACCATTATGGGAGGCATGCTTCTCGGAACACGCCGTACTCTTGCTGCGGAATATTCTTTTTTAGCGGCCGTGCCTATTATGTTTGCAGCAACTGGCTATGACGTACTCAAAAATTATCAACTGTTCACCACTGCCGATCTTCCGTTTTTTACTGTAGGATTCGTAGTCTCATTTATTTCGGCATTAATTGCGGTAAAAACATTCATAACACTTGTTGGCAAAATGACGTTTAAGCCATTCGCGTGGTACCGATTAATTATCGCCCCACTAGTATACCTTTTCTGGACTTAGACTTTTTTGCCTCAAAAATAATTTTTTTTCAAAAAACGCTTGCATTGTGTTTGAGATTTCCTTAAACACTCTCCCGTCGCAACGAAGTGCGATTCACAAGAGATGGCGAGGTAGCTCAGTTGGTTAGAGCATGCGGCTCATATCCGCAGTGTCGGGGGTTCAATTCCCTCCCTCGCTACCACTTTTTTGAAAAAGCACTTCATAAAACGGCAGCATAAAATTGATGGCGAGGTAGCTCAGTTGGTTAGAGCATGCGGCTCATATCCGCAGTGTCGGGGGTTCAATTCCCTCCCTCGCTACCAAAGAGAAGACTAGGATCATGGATGAAAATCTATGATCCTTTTTTCGTCTTTCGGGACTTCTATTCGTGCACTGTTCCAAACTGATCCAAACTGGTGATCCATTCATTGCTCGGATCCCACTTTTTGATCAAAGCACAAGACGCCCTCTTATGCGTGCTTCGAGCACAAATTTCATATCCGTGTTCTATCTTATCTACACAAGGCGGCGACCAAGATCGCCGATATTTTACTTTCGCATCAAGGACATTATTTCGCATTTCGAAATTTGACAGAATATTACGCTCGCAATTATCTGTTCCACCAAGTAAGTTAAGATACTGCTCATTACGCGCTAACAAAAGAGCTCCATAGTTAAATCTATGGAGCTTTTTTTACTATTCGAATCAAGCCATACTTAAGAACTAATTAGGACTGCTATGAGGTATTTCAATCAATGTTAAATCTTGGGCATTAATTAGCGGGCCATCATACCCATACAGTCTCATCTCTTTCGTTATAAGGGCAGATGCTACCTTCCCTGTGGTTTGGCCAGTTATCTGATGAGTAGTCACCAACAACTTGGGCTTAGCCTTTTTCATAGCTTCTGCTAACTGCTTTGTGCTCGTATGAAATGAATTAAAATACTCTGTCCAAAACTCTTTTGTCTCTTCGCTTTCCTTAGGAAAATTATCATCAAAATTTGATAAGGTATAAACTTCTGAGATAACAACATCAGCCACCTTAGCATATGGCACAAGGAGCTCTGGCTCTCTATTATCACCGCTAATTACAATAAGATGTCCTTTATCTGTTTTGACCAAATACCCTCTTGGGTCAGGCCAAGTACCATGTTTTACAGGAAAAGCAGTGACTGTAACATTATCATCTTTGTACACCTGCCCCGTAGCAGGAGTGACTTTTACGTTTGTCATCCAACCATCGACTGTAACAGGCTCAAGACCATACAATCTTAAATCTTTATCAGCTCTAAATGCATAATGCAGACCTGATACCAATTCATCAGTTTGTTCTGGCCCATATATATCAAGTTTTTCAGAACGAGCATTCCCAGCCCATACCCCGTATATCATCTCATCCAGACCTAACGTATGATCAGAGTGTAGATGTGTTAAAAAAACCTGACGAACTCGTTCTGGAGAGATAAAACTTGCATACTCAGGATACTTCTTCATAGCAGCAATAAATTGATCTTGAACCCCAACTCCCGCATCAAATAAGTAAGGTTGATTATTTACTACAACTAAAGTTGCAGAGCCTCGCTTCTTTGGTTGAGGAATTGGAACTCCGGTCCCCAATGTTATTACAAAATCCGCACTGTAAGATACATTAGTGCAGACTAGAAGGACTAGGAAACATATTACTACTTTTCTATAAATCCTGTTGTTCATTTTCCCTCCATAACAGTAACAACCATACATTACACATTGGTAGCAGCTATTATATTACATTGCACTGTTGGCTAAGGTATAAACAACTAATAAAAAAGCTGCATACCAACCTCTTTGGTATGCAGCTTATTCATTTTATTAAAAGAGCCTTCCAGACATTGCCACTAGAGAAGACTCTGCCTGTCTCACTCACGCGACATTCGTTCAGCATTTTCAGCTCCGTCTTTTCAACTTTAATTCCTCAACCCAACAATACAAAACTGGCACAACAAACACTGTCAACAGAGCAATGGACATACCACCAAATGACGGTATCGCCATCGGAACCATAATATCTGCGCCCTTTCCTGTTGATGTTAAAATAGGCAGTAAAGCAAGGATAGTAGTCGCGGACGTCATTAACGCTGGTCGAATTCGTTTTTTAGCCCCCTCCACAACAAATTCACGGATTGCTTCAACGTCTTTCGGGGTGCTTTTGGATTTAGATTCGTCAAGGAACGTCGCCATAATTACACCGTCATCTGACGCAATGCCGAATAATGCGAGGAAACCAACCCAGATGGCAACTGAAAGGTTGATTGGGTGAACTTGGAACAAGTCGCGCATATGCGTGCCCATAACCGAGAAGTTCAAGAACCAATCCTGTCCGTACAACCAGATCATAATAAAGCCGCCCGACCAAGCCACTATGATTCCTGAGAACACCATTAAGGTTGTAGTAATAGCATTGAACTGCAAATAGAGAATGATCACAATGACCAACAAGGCCAGTGGTAAAATAACAGCGAGCTTCTTCTGCGCTCGTATCTGATTTTCATAGCTTCCTGCAAATTCAAATGAAACACCTGCAGGAACAACTAGTTCTCCGTTAGCAATCTTCTCGTCGAGAAAGTATTGAGCCTGTTCTACTACATCCACTTCCGCATAGCCGGGTTGTTTATCAAACAAAACGTACCCGATAAGGAAGGTATCTTCACTTTTAATAACCTGCGGTCCTCGAACATACTTAATCTCTGCCAATTGCGACAGCGGTACTTGCTCCCCTGTGACAGAGGCGACAAGAATGTTTTCAAGCCCTTCAATAGAATCTCGCAGTTCACGCTGGTAACGAACACGAACAGGATAGCGCTCACGCCCCTCAACAGTCGTAGTAATGACACGTCCACCAACAGCACTGTCGATAACGTCCTGCACTTTGGTAATGCTTATGCCGTAACGGGCAATCGCATCACGGTCGATAATGATCTCGATATATGGCTTCCCTACGATTCTATCCGCAGTAACTGCCGCAGGCATTATTGAAGGAATCTGCTTTAAGTATTTTTCAATCTTCAAACCGAATTCTTCAATCACAGGCAAGGACGGACCTTTGATTTTAATACCCATAGGCGCACGCATGCCTGATTGAAGCATTACAATTCGCGCAGCAATTGGCTGAAGTTTTGGAGCGCTTGTCACACCGGGCATATCCGCAGCTTTGATAATTTCATCCCAAATATCATTTGAAGATCGTATCCCACCCCACGGCTCGCGATCAGGGTTAATCTCCGGATCAAGTGTCATACGCCATATCCTGAAAGGCCTGCCATCAGGATCGGGAATAAGCCTGCCTGCTGCATCTCGCTCGTAATATCCTTGAACTAGATACGGATACCCATCATCCGCCGGAAGCAGCTTGTTATCCACAGACCGCATGTAATCTTTCTTCGAGGCATCAAACTTAAAACGCATGCGTCTGCCGCTTGCATCAAGCAGGAACTCCGGCTTGTAGTTGATAACAGTCTCGATCATAGAAACCGGAGCTGGATCAAGCGGAGTTTCCGCCCTTCCAAGCTTACCCACAGCACTTTGTACCTCAGGAATTTTCTGGATAGCCATATCTTGCTTTGCCAAAACATCCTGCACTTCACCAATAGAAGCATGAGGCATTGTTGTAGGCATATACAAGAACGATCCTTCATCAAGCGGCGGCATGAACTCTTTACCAAGTCCGGGGAATACATGAGTTAGCGATGCAATAGGCTTTATCGCGCGGACATAATCCGGTAACCAGCTTGTAAATGTTCCAAAACCAAGCCAAATAACCATGCCGAATATGGAAATGCTTACCGGCACAAGCATGAACACGCCTTTATGACCCAACACTCTACGTAGCAAGAAAGGATACGCTTTCTGGAAGCCATAGAAGAAAGCCATCAACCCGCCAATTGTTACGGCAACAAACAACAGGTTAACCATAAAGCCTTTTTCTGGACCAAGAGGCAACCAATGCTGAGAAAGAACAATTGTTACGGCAATGATGACAAACCAGTTTTCAGCATATCCAATAACTCTATTGGTAACTTCAGGCAGATGAGTGCGCAGTATACGGCGAACTCCGATGTACCCGATAACAAAACCGAGCCACCACTTCACCATAACACTCAGCCCTACACCTAACGCTACAAGTGCAGCTGGTACTGCATATGCCTTCATTTTTCCTGCATGAGATGCCTTGCGTGTTTTAAACAACAAGTGCGTCAGCATAGGCAGAACAGTCAGTGAAAGTAAGATGGATGCACCAAGGGCAAAGGTTTTTGTGTATGCCAGTGGCTTAAAGAGCTTGCCTTCCGCCCCATCCATAACAAACACAGGAAGGAAACTAATAATGGTTGTTGCAACGGCAGTCATGACGGCACTGCCTACTTCGGCAACACCTTCAAAAACAAGCTTGAATGAATCAGCTCCTACCGGAGCTTTTTCAAGCTTTTTCAATATATTTTCACATATAATGATGCCCATATCCACCATCGTACCGATGGCAATAGCAATACCGGAAAGAGCAACTATATTGGCATCAACGCCGAGCGTTCTCATGGCGATAAAACACATGAGCACCGCAAGAGGAAGTAATGACGAAATAACGAGTGAACTCTTAAAGTGCATCACCGCAATAAGTACAACGATGATGGTGATAAGAATCTCTTCTGACAGCGCATTATCCAGTGTCCCCAGTGTCTCTTGAATCAACCCGCTTCGGTCATAAAACGGAACAATGGTAAGCTTGGACACTGTACCGTCTGCAAGAGTTTTGCTCGGAAGCCCTGCGCTGATTGTCGTAATTTTTTCTTTCAGATTTTTGATAACTGCTAACGGGTTTTCGCCATAACGTACCACGACAACCCCGCCTACAACTTCAGCACCATTTTTATCCAGAGCACCACGCCGTGTGGCTGGACCAAGAGTAACAGTCGCAACATCTTTAACGGTAATCGGAGTATTATTTACAACCTTAATTACTGCTTTCTCAAGATCGGACAGCTTCTTTACAAAACCAACACCGCGGATGAGGTACTCCACGCTGTTAATTTCCATTGTACGAGCTCCAACATCAAGGTTGGACTGCTTAACGGCTTTAATAACCTGCTGCAGCGTTACGCCATAGGCTCGCATTGCATCCGGATTAACATCAATCTGGTATTCTTTTACGAATCCACCCACAGATGCAACTTCTGACACGCCTTCAGCTGAAAGAAGCCCATAGCGCACAAGCCAGTCCTGAACACTGCGCAGTTCATCAAGCCCCCAGCCCCCTGTCGCATTCCCCTGTGTATCACGGCCTTCAATCGTGTACCAGAAAACCTGCCCAAGCGCTGTCGCATCAGGCCCAAGTGTCGGCTGCACTCCCGCCGGTAATGTACCCGGAGGTAGACTGTTTAATTTTTCTAACAGACGTGAACGTGACCAATAAAATTCAACATCTTCATCAAAAATGACATATATCGTAGAAAAACCGAACATGGAGTAACTGCGCACCGTCTTAACACCCGGTATACCCAATAAGGAGACCGTAAGTGGATACGTAACCTGATCTTCCATGTCCTGCGGGGAACGCCCTGCCCATGCTGTAAAGACGATCTGCTGATTCTCTCCGATATCCGGAATAGCATCTACGGGAACCGGATCACGTGGAATGCCACCAAGATCCCAGTCAAACGGCGCAACCATAGCCCCCCAACCGATCATAAGAACGGTCAGGAGAATAACAACGAGCTTACGCTTTAAGCAGAAGTAGATAAGTTTTTCAGTTAGAGTACGTGGGACAACATCACATCCAGAGTCAGTACCAGATGCAGGAGCACACTCAGGAGGAGTAACAGTTTTCTCTGGTTTATTTTCCATATCAGCCACAGATGTCCCCTTAGTCTACAGCAAGCTGCTTTTTCACTTCGCCACAATTAAACATTTTCGACCCAAAATATGGATTTCGAATGCTTTCATCCTGCTGTAACCAAGTCGCCCCTTTGTTATCAAAGGCCATCGGGCAATGCATCTCGTACACATCACCACTCAAAGAAATTCCCATTTTCTTTGCTACGTCCAACAGGCCGTTAGATATGGTAAAGAATCCCTTGCGGATGCCTTCAATATCTGACGCGTTACGCATTTCAGCAATTCCGCTTGTCATCAGACGTTTTTTATCAGCCCAAAACTTCGATGCTTTTTCTGATAAACCTGCATCAGAAACTGAGTTCAAAGCTGCTGAAAACCCTTTTAAAGCGACACGAGCTCCTTCCGCATTATCCTGACTCAGTGCTTCAGCCACTTCAGTATATGCAATCAAAGCAGAGCAGATTTGTATCTTAAATTTTTCAGGAGCCTTAAGAGAAGGCGTAAGCGATTTTGCTGCATCCTGAACGCCAAAAGCCCTCTTAAGAGCTGTGTAATGGGCATGAGCAAGCGCAAACAGTTCATGCTGGCGCTTGAATGTCTCTGCTTCAGCACCCAAAACGCAGTCATTGGCAAGCAGCATTCCATGTTCTTTCCATGCAAGCATAGCTTCACCTTCAAGCATCCATGTTTCTATGGAACTCAACTTCTTACCAATTTTTGCAAACAAAGCCTGTGCGCGTGCATTGTCCCTTTGCTGTAACGCGCTCTGCAACGCCTCAAAATCTTTATTCATAAAGTACAGTTTGGAAACCAGAATTGATGGAGCACCAAGATGGTCTGAACTGTGTCCTTCATGCGCATCATGACCAGAAGACATGTGTACCCCTTCCGTATCACTCATCATACTCGGCTTAGCCTTGATCTGGAGGGCGCTATCAAGCTTGAACGCTCCTTTACTTACAACAAGCTCGCCCTCTTCAAGCCCGCTTTTCACAACGTAGGTATTATTTGTCTTAGCACCTAAAACAATCTCACGCCCTACGTACACACCTTCCTTTTCAGGATTCTGAACATACACAATTGCACGTTTCCCCGTTATCAACGGAGCTGATGTCGGAATCACAAGCGGAGCTTCATCGCCAGAAACAGCTTTCCTCTGTAGTGCCTGTACAAACATACCGGGCTTCAATTTGCCCTGCGTGTTCGCGACCTCTATCCGCACAGCAACGGTGCGGGTTTTCTGATTAACAGTCGGATCAATGTATACGATACGTCCGGTAAACTGTTCCCCCGGAAAGGCTTCAGCTGTAAAAACGGCATCATCGCCCTCTTTAATCCACGGTAAGTCAGTTTCGTAGGCATCCAGTACAACCCACACCGCAGAAAGGTCTGCGATGGAGTACAGAGGTTGTCCTGCTTTTACATACGCGCCCTCTACCACGTCTTTGCGAATAACAATGCCAGCCTGCGGTGCGTATACAGTAAGGTTTTTGGATGGTGTTTTTTGGTTGGCTATGGCCGCAATCTGTCCTTCTGACAACCCCAGAAGACGCAACTTTTCTTTTGCAGCCGAAATATTGTTTTCTACTGATTTTCTAATAAGAGAGGAACTTTGTGAAGAAAGTTTAACCTTGGCGGCAGTTGCCTGAATCAGCTCTGCCTGTGCTGAGTACAGTTCAGGACTGTAGATAACAGCCATTGGCTGTCCTTTACGGACCACACTGCCTGTCTTGGCAATAAGCAACCGGTCGATACGTCCGGCTGTCCACGCGCTGATCGTTTCCACACGGGATTCATCGTAATCAACTTTACCGACCATGCGTCGACCAGCTGTAACTGATTTGCGGGTAACTGGAGTTACTTCAACTTCTGCAAGCTTTCGGGCATTCGTATCAAGTTCAATCTGACGATAGCTCTCAGTAGCAGCTGTGTTTGCGTCAATTTCCAGCTTAATTAAGTCCATGAAACACAGCGGGCACTTACCTGGTTGAGGTAATTGTATTTGTGGATGCATGGAGCATGTCCATACAACCTTGCCTTCCGCCTGCCCTTCATCAGAGATTTGCTTTGCAGTTTCTATCTGAGCAACTTTTGTTGTGTCATCATCTGTAGACACCAGAAGGCCAGATGCCCATATTCCGCCTGCTAACGCAATCGCAGCGGCACCAAAAACAATTTTACCTATACCACGAGGTAACTGCATCTCACATCTCCAGAAACTCATACGCGCTCTCAGGTACCGCCCTGAGAGCGCGTATGAATCAGTTATTTAACGACTTCTAACTCTACACCTTGGCTTTCAAGCTTTTTAATGAAAACTTTTGGATTCTTTTTAAACTTCGGCAAGCACATCTGACAGCAGAAGTATACTCGCTTTCCGTTGTGATCTGCATACAGGTCCTTATTGATATCGTTACCCATTACAGGACACTTGGTCTGTGGTGTGCCAGCAAATGCAGCAGTGCCCGGCATAGCAAAAGTGATAACAGCAAATGCCAACACAGCAATTCTTAAAAGTGACTTCATTCTCATCTCCTAACATCTTTGTGCTACTCAATTGTTACATTGAGTTCGGTTTGGAGTAAGGATAATCCTGTTAGCTTTGTTGTGCTTTTCTGCATAACAGGCAACTCCTTACCTACCAGTTGTTCTAGTTGTGCAATACGCTGTGCCTGATCTGTCAGGGCACGCGCTTGAGCTATGTGCAGCTCAAAATATGTTTTTTCTGCCGCGATAACCTGTTGCAGGTCTACTTCGCCGCTCTGATACGCTTCCAAACTAACTTCCACAGACTGTTCTGCTTTTGGAATCAAGCTTTCATCATACAAGACAATCTGACGAACTGCGTCACGATAACGGTACAAGGTCAGTTCCAAGTCTGCCAGCAACGTGTCTTTACGTCCTTTCTTTGCTTTAATGGCAACCAGTCTTTTCTCTCTGCCTTCTTCTACAGCGGCATCTCTGCTGTCCTGCCAGATCGGTATGTTCAAACTCACACTCGCAATAACCGGATCATCCCCATTCTGACTTGGATCTCCTGAACGGGCCTTGTCTGTGTAAATTGATTTGATCCCGAAAGTGAGGTCTGGATAATAATTCTTCTCAGCCAACGTAATTTGAGCATCTGCACTGGCTAATTGCTGATCAAAACTAAGTAACTCGGGATTAGTATTTGCAAGAAGTGTTTTGAGCTCCTGCCCTTCAACCCCTAACTCTAATTCAACAACATCAGAAAGATGTACGGGTTCCTCAATATCCCGTCCCATGGCTGCATTTAACCGCGCCTGAAGCGGGACAAACATATCTTTCAAGGACGCTTTTCTGTTTCGGGTAGAATCAAGTTCAACTTGGGTTCGTAGCACATCTGCGTAAGGTGCATTTCCAGCAGAGTATCGGGCACGATTAGTAGCTTCCATAAATTCTAACAGTTCAATCTGCTCGCCTGTCAGCTGGATAGCGCGTTGCAAATACAGCAATTCGTAATATCCCACCTTAACGTCACGGAAAATTCTAGTTTTAATGCTGTCTGTTCTGGCTTTCAGCACATCTGCTTCACGTAGCGCTACCTTTTCTTTAGCACCTAACTTACCAAGCCATGGGAATTTCTGAGTGAGTCCATAACTCATTCTTTGTGGACCAACACGTGTTTCAACCGGAACGATGTAGACACCAAAACTCAATTGAGGGTCCGGCAGTGTAGAAACCTGTGGTGCTTTTTGAAGAGCAGCCTTCCACTTGCTGAACGCTGCCTGCAACTCCCCATTATTTTCAGCTGCTATTTTTAAATAAGAAGGAAGGGGATCAGCTTGTTCGTCTACTGCATATAAATCGCCTACGGCAAACAGCAAGAGTCCTACTGCGAAAAAGAATCGTAAAACCATATTTCCTCACTTAATTTAAAACACATAGAAATAAACCTTATATAATCAAGCAAGTAAGATGTAGTTATTATATTCTATGCAACTGTTTAATAACTATACAGCTAATCCATTCCTCATAATAAACTCAGCAAGAACGAGACCACTTCAACTAATCCTTACTATTTTAGTCAGGTATAAATCCCAATGAACAGTTTCTGAGCTCTCCTTCAAGAATACTGTTAAAAAAACATACACACAGCCATTTGAAAAAACTGCATGTGTATAATTATTTGACAGTTGTAACCTACATACAATGACATGGATTTTACCAAATATATCTGCTCATTGCCTCAAAAGCATTTTCAGCTTTTCATAGTGTCACAATGTATTTTTTAAAAGACCTATCGTTATCAATAGATTAACGGTCAAATGCATTGAAGTTCATCATGCAGCGCGAAACCGAAATTAAACCGTCCCCCATCTTGGTTTACATAAGTATTTTGGTTGTACCCCTCCTGCAGCTTTACTAGACAACCACAAATCTGTAACAGGGGCTCTTCGTTTCTATCCGCACCATGCGGCAATCTACACTGTTCATCAAAATAATGATGTGTACAGACATGCTCCCTCACTTTTCACAGCAGACGAGGGAGAGATTTTCAACTCAACAGCAGTGCACAACTGTCTTCACCTTGTAAAACTTGATACTGAACCAACGGAGGTTCCCATGAAAATGAAAGGTCAACGCGTCTTGATGTTTGTAGATAATATTTTCGAAGACATGGAGCTTCTGTATCCATACTATCGCCTGATTGAAGAAGGTGCGGAAGTCGTAGTAGCAGGTCCTGAGGCTGACACCGTCTACAAAGGTAAAAACGGTTATCCATTCAAGTCTACAGCTGCTATCACAGATCAGCAGGCGACTGATTTCGATCTTCTTGTTGTTGCAGGCGGTTTTGCTCCTGACCAGCTCAGACGTGATCCTAAAGTTCTTGAACTCACCCGTGAGATTTTCGAAGCTGGTAAAATTGTTGCTCATATCTGCCACGGTGGCTGGATTCCGATCTCCGCAGGAATCATGAAAGGCTTTACCTGCACCTCTACACCTGGAATTAAAGACGACCTAATGAACGCAGGAGCTAAATGGGTAAACGAAGAAGTCGTTGTAGACCGAAACCAGATTTCCTCCCGCAAACCGGATGATCTGCCAGCTTTCTGTCGCGCCATTATCGAAGAGGCAACGAAGTAAATATACGTTCTCCCTGTGTCTTAACACTTAATTTTGGTATAACTCCAACAAGTTAAGATTAAGTGTTGCAGTCAGACAAAACGTCTTTTTTTACTCATAAGCTCTTCCACTTACGTATAATTTAGGCAACGGAAACAACTAGTGGCTTTGTTGTTTCCGTTGCCTCTACTTACCCTTCATTGCAATTGTCTCCATTGCTCGTCATCCCATTATTACTCAACGTAAACTCCCCCCTTATTCCATCGTAGTTAAGCTAAGCCCCAAAGAGCCATCATCGTCTTCTACCACTGAGCCCGTGCATTTTTATTGACAAAAAAAACGAGAGGCTCTACCTTTTAAAAAAACCGACCGGTCGGTATTTTTTGGAGGTAAATATGACACGGAAGGGAGACCAAACTAGAGAGCGTATTCTTGTTGAAGCTGCTCGACTTTTTCAAAAACAAGGATTTCAGACAACTAGTCTCAGTGATATTCTCGCAGCAACCAACTTAAAAAAGGGAGCGCTTTACTTTCATTTTGCAAACAAGAATGAGATCGCTCTTGCAGCTCTCGAACGTGCCCGTATTGAACTTTCTAGCTTTTTAGATAACGCCCTATCTAGCCCGAATCCACAAGAAGCCCTCAATCGTTACTTTTCGTCTTTATTAAACTGGCAACAAGAAAAAGGGCTTGTTGGTGGCTGCATATTCGGCAACACAGCTTTGGAGATGGGGGATACTGACGAACGATTTGCATCATTTGTTGCAGCAGTCTTTGAAGACTGGATTATCCGTCTGCGTAATGTGGTTGAAGAAGCCCAGCTGGCCGGAATTGTTCGCAACGACATTAGTGCAGATAGCTTAGCACGACACATGGTTGCCGTGACTGAAGGGGCAATCATGCTAGACAGGCTTAACAAAAATAATCGAGCACTTAGCGAATCATTCAACAATCTAAAATTGTTTCTATTCCTAGACTCTAAATAATATGCACACAACTGGAGATCATAAAATGAAATCACTTCCCCTCGTACAAAAATATCTTTCCACTTTACTCATGCTAATTTTTCTAGCTCTCGGTACTAACGCTAATGCAGCCGAGATCAACGACTCAGTTGCCCTGTCAGGAATTAAAGAAGGGAAAGGGGTATATTTAATAAGCTTGGATAATCCCCAAAAAACAGCTCTTTACCTTGAAATAATTAAATCAACCCACCAGAGCATGGCTGCTCAAGGTGTTAAGCCAGATTTTATTCTTGTATTTGTTGGCGCGACGGTACGTTTCCTTACCACTGAACCTGCTGAAGAAGCTAAGGAGATTAAACCAGTACTACAGTCCATTGCTTCTTCGGTTAAAGCGCTTAAAGAACTTGGCGTACGACAAGAAGTATGTGTTATTGCAACAAACTTTTTCAAAGTGCCGAACGAAAAGCTGCTTCCGGGACTTAGCCTAGTCGGAAACGGATTTACCTCACTTATTGGATATCAAGCTAAAGGTTATGGACTTGTACCAATTTTCTAGAACAACCGTTTGATGTTGTAAGAAAATACAAACCCACACCTTACGCTAGTTAAACCCAACGTTTCGATTTCTTGAGAACAAAGCGGTAGATAAGCATAAAAAAAGCTCTAGCGATTAATCGTTAGAGCTTTTTCAACATCCAATTTAAAATATTAGCTAAGAAATGGACTGAAAGTCAGTGTAAAGAAAAGGCTCCGCCCTTCCCAAAAAGGCGGAGCCATCGCAGAAGCACTGCGATAATACGGAACGCACTGTATGCGATTAACTGAAAATTCTTTCAAAAATATATGAGACCGGAAACCAGCATCCTATAAGAAGCACCAACAGAAACAATATTTTTACATATGCATTTTTTGCATATTCAAGGGTGATAAGAGCACTACCTGTATCAATGTCCATTACCACAAACTTTTCTTTTCCTTCTTTGCTGCTCAGAAGATCTCCCACGGTAAACTCGTCTGTATCGCACACAAGCAGATTCGGGTTTATGAGTCCGCCTGTGGATGAAAGCACAAATTGATAGTTTACCACAGGTTGCGGGGAGAATTCTTCGTGCAACTCACTTGAAAGACACTGAGATTGGGCAATCACATTGATGTTTTTTTCCATAGGATACCCTTTTGTTAATCGTTTCTTATGGGAAATCAGAGGGCATCAAAGGCTACTATGATGCCCCCTGGTTCATTTATTGTACTGCTTGAGCAGCTTGTTGCATTTTGCGTTCTTTACGGCGCCCAACAACCATTGCTTTCAGGATAATGAAAGCACCGACCCCAAGGGCAAAGCACATGAGCCCAAAACTGGCTTTACTCATGCTGGAAATAAGGGAAGCATCCCAATTGATGGTGTTAAGCTGCTGGAGATATTTCGGAATAGCCAGACCGCGGCTGAATGCTACGATGAGCATGATGGTAGCCATTACGTATTTGATTACGTAATCTTTTACGTAGGTAGTGCCGATAGCGCCAAGTTGCACACCAAAAAGAGAGCCTGCAAGAATGATGAGTGTAAGGCGAATATCAACCATTCCGTAGAATGCCCAAATAAGAGTGCCGCCAAGCCCCATTACGAATGCAACTACAAGCTCAGTTGCAGAAGCCATAAGACTGGACATGCCAATAAGGTAGATCATACCCGGAACACCGGCGAAACCGCCAACAGCGATAGTTGCTGCAAGCAGACCAGCGGCAAAGCCAACAGGAGCTGTGAACCAGAAAGAAATTCGAATGTTACTTGCCTTAAAGTTCACCATTGGCCACAGATTGATAGACTGAAGCTTTTTGGCAATGTTGGTAACCTGTTCTTCGCCGCCGTTACGCTTTGTAGAAACAGCATCTTTCATAACAAAGCCGCCTACAGTTACCAGAACAAATACAAATGCCAGAGAAACGTAGAGGTTGGAACCAGCCTGTCCCCATTGTTCTAGGATAAACTTCTGAATTTGAATACCTATCTGAACACCGACTTCAGCGGATACACCAACAATGAGTCCCATTTTGATGTCCACCTGACCATACTTATAACGCTTAAGTGCGCCTACAAGAGCCTTAGGAAACTTGTGGCACATGTTACTTGCCACAGCCACAGGTCCAGGAACACCAAGACTCATCATACCCGGTGTCAGAACAAAAGCACCGCCGGAGCCGATAAAACCGCTCACAAGGCCGCCTACAAACCCAACAAAGAACATGAAAAGTACCCCTGTCATAGACAGGTCAACAAAACGGGCACCATCTAATAACACGTCATGCATGTGATATCTCCTAAGTAATCTTGATTAAGCCTGTAAGGTCGCACGAGGACGTGTATCCTGACGCTTAGTAGCACTTGCTTTGTCCTGTTTCTGTGCTGATGAAGAAGCTTCAATGCCAAGGGCTGTCCATACGTTACTGGCAAAGTTGCCATGAACGTATGAAAACAAGAAAACAGTGGAAACAGGCAGCAGACAGTATGCGCCGCCTTTAGAGAACAACTGCACCATAGGGTTTGCAAACATATATACAGCGGTGTACAGCCCAATACTTGCTGCGCCGAACAACACTGCACTAACTGCTGCTTTTTTCTTTCTATTCTGGGTGGTATCCATTCCTTACTTCCTCCTCTTTACTTCATCTGTGACTACATACGAATCTGGGGTCTTTTGCGGGAATTATCAGTCGCCTGCCAACGCTTCTGTTTTCCTGCAGTACCACGATGTTTGACCCAAAATTGGGCGGTGCGCTTATCTCCGCCTTCAGCAAATGCCACAGCCATGAATAGTTTTTCCAATCTGTCGAATAAGCTCATGACCTACTCCTTTAGCCACTGCTTTCAGGGCTAAGCTTGCGACAGAAAATAGAACGGAACTCCAATGTGTAATTGTGATGACTTTATTGAGTTAGGTTGGAGAATTGCGAACTGCAATTCTTTCAGTTCCCGACAGATGCCGTTAACTGCTGAATAAAACTCATCTGACGTAACAATGTGTTTCACGTTCATGGTCTCTGCCGGAATGTTTATTTTTTCGACCTCCTCATGAAATGCTTGTTTGAAGGATGATTGAGATCCCTCAATCAAATTTTTCTTTAATGCACTACCTGCGGGTAAGTGCACAATTCTTGCGAAAAGCAGGGAGCTATTAAGTCTTTCTGCAAGCGGTATTGCTGCACGAATTGCTTCCCGTTCTTTTTCCGCGCTTTCGTAGGCAACTACGATTTTCTTTTCAGATTTGCCCTGACTCATGATGTGTAGCGCGGTATCTACATCCCCAGCCTGTGCAAAGGTTGCAGCTGTGGAGATGGTTCCCAACATATCCAGTATATTCATATTAATTCCTGCAAATAGATTGGCATGATGCCTTTTTTTACCATTAGCAGAGAACGTGCCATTCTATAACGCGCTGAAAAGAAAGGATAAAATCTTGAAAAACAGAAAGGCATAAAAGCATAACTGATTCAAAATGCAGCGTTTTTAAAAAACCCGCTGCATTTTACAGCACTTGAGGTGAAAAGGTGGATAAATCAAAGGAGAAGTGATTCATATTGCAGCAGCAATTACAGCTAGAACCAGTTGCCACAAAGGAGTATAGTAAGAAAAAAGAGGTTATTATGGGATTTTTCAGCAGGTTTGAAGAGACAGCAGAAGAACGGGAAGTTCCAGCGAGCACACAAGAGACATTGCGTAACTCTATAGAAGCGGCTGATTTGCCGGAAAATATCCGAAGGGTCGCATTGGACGAGATCGCTAAGCTCGACAGGATTGATCCTTCGGTAGCCGAGTTTGGCGTAGGCGTTACATACGTTGAGTTGTTGCTGTCGTTGCCATGGAAAGAGTCGTCTCAAGATAATCTGGATATTGAAAATGCCGTAGCGGTACTGCAGCAGGAGCATCTCGGGCTTGCTGCAGTAAAGCAAAGAATTCTTGAATACCTTGCCTCCAACATCAATCATCATGTGCGCAAAAGTGTGGTACTCGTTGTGGATGATGAGGAAATATCCCGAGATAATATCGCATATGCGCTGAGCAAGCTGTCATGTGATATCCTTAAAGCTGCAAACGGGAAAGAAGCTGTCCATATTTTGGAAAACAGAAAAGTTGATTGCATTGTAACAGACTTGAAGATGCAGCAGATGGATGGGTTGGAACTGCTGGACAAGGTGCAGACATCATGGCCGGACACAAAGCTACTGATTGTTACCGGCTACGCAACAGTGGATAATGCAATAAGCGCTCTGCAAAAAGGTGCGGTTCATTATTTGCCAAAGCCTCTTAATCTGGAAGTGCTCAAGGTAACCGTTAAAGATATTCTTGATCAGAAAAAGCATGCCTGCTCAGTTTCAGGCCCCATCCTATGCTTTTCGGGCCCTCCGGGAACCGGTAAGACCTCTATTGGTAAGTCAGTTGCCAATGCGCTCGGACGAAAGTTCATCCGCCTTTCTTTAGCAGGAATGCGAGATGAAGCTGAGTTACGCGGTCATAGGCGAACGTATGTAGGTGCTATGACAGGAAGAATCATTACAGAACTGAATAAAGCAGGTGTAAACAACCCTGTCTTTATGCTCGATGAAATTGACAAGATTGGACAGGACTTTAGAGGTGATCCCGCCTCTGTGCTCCTTGAAATTCTTGATCCGGAGCAAAACAGACAATTCCTCGACTACTATCTGGATGTACCGTTCGATCTTTCCAGAGTCATGTTCATCACCACCGCCAATATGGTGGACCGTCTTCCTGCACCGTTGCGTGACCGCATGGAGATTATTCCGTTCTCCTGCTACACATTGTCAGAAAAAGTGCACATAGGACTGGAGTATCTCTTGCCGCGTCAAATGCAGGCAATAGGCTTTGCAGATAATGATATTTCATTCACCGCTGATGGTATGTCCGCGCTCATTACCGGATATACTCGAGACGCAGGTTTGCGGAGTATAAACAGGGAAATTGGTAATGTATGCCGCAAAGTAAATTTACGTATACTGCAAGGTGAAACACTAAAGCCTGTAGTAATAGATAAAAGCGATATTTTTGACTTACTCGGTGATACCCGATTCGTCAGCGAAGCAGCCATGGCAACACCACGTGTGGGAGTTGTTGCAGGGCTTGTATGGAGTGAATCAGGCGGGCAGGTTATCTATATTGAAACGGCAAAGATGAAAGGCAGTGGACAGCTTATTATGACTGGTTCACTGGGAGATGTGTTAAAAGAATCTGCCCAGACTGCTCTCAGCTTTTTACGGAGCAATGCACAACATTATTCTATTGAAGACGAATTATTTTCGACACACGACATTCATGTTCACATTCCGGCAGGGGATATATCTAAGGATGGCGCATCGGCAGGCATAACAATTGTTACTGCACTACTTTCATTACTTGTGAATAGACCATTACGGGGTAATGTTGCCATGACAGGCGAGTTTACTCTCAGCGGCAGGCTGCTGCCTGTTGGCGGATTACGAGAAAAAATTCTTGCGGCGCAGCAAGCGGGAATGAAGCAGATTATCCTCCCTGAATGGAGCAAACAACAGGTATTGGCGATGGACGAAGAAGTTGTAACAGCTGTTGATCTGCATTTTGTATCTTCGCTGGATGATGTGCTGCCGCATGTTTTTGCGGAATAGTTTATTCGTCCAGCCCGAACCGTTTCATTTTTCGCCACAAGGAACCGCGGTTAAGCCCTAGCAGTTTTGCCGCGTGCGATTTGTTGTTGTTTGTGTATTTGAGAACACGCCTAAGATGGTTACGCTCGTTTTCTTCCAGTGAAACGATAGGTTCAGTGGTGGGAACTTCCAGTCGTGTTACAAAAGTTTGCTGAAGGTCGGGTGGAAGGTGGGCGGCGCGAATATTTTTTCCATTGCAAAGTACAACAGCACGCTGCATCAAATTTTCAAGTTCCCGTACGTTTCCAGGGAACGGATAGTCATTCAGGATGGTGAGAACGTCATCGTCTATTTCAGTAATTGTTTTATCAAAGAGCGTTGCAAACTTGTTTGCAAAAAAGCTGGCAAGCAGCGGGATGTCATCTGTACGCTGATTAAGCGGTGGAATTTCCAGCGTAAGAATGTTCAGACGATAATACAAATCTCTTCGGAAGGTACCTTGCTCTACCATTTCTTGCAGGTTTCTGTTTGTTGCTGCAATAATGCGTACATCGACCGGAATCTCTGTTGTTCCGCCAACCCTCAGTAGCTTTCGTGTCTCCAAAACTCTTAACAAATTTGCTTGCATACTGAGCGGCATTTCGCCGATTTCATCCAGAAAGAAGGTGCCCCCGTCCGCAACTTCAAACAACCCTTTCTTGACACTCCCTGCACCTGTAAAGGCGGACTTTTCATGTCCGAAGAGTTCGTTTGCCAGCAACTCTTCATTAAATGAAGCGCAGTTTACCGCCACAAACTTATTATCACATTTGGGGCTTCCTACATGCAAGGCTTTGGCAACCAACTCTTTGCCTGTACCGGTCTCTCCATGAATAAGGACTGTACAGTTAACCGGAGCAATCTGATCTATCTGCTGTTTCAGATTCGTAATACTTTGACTGTGCCCTATAATGCTGTCTGTGCCTTTTCTGAAATTTTTACGCAGTGAAGCGACTTCTTCTTTCAGTCTTTTTTTCTCCAGCGCCTGCTGCACATACAGGGTAACTTCATCCAACCTGATGGGCTTTGCAATATAGCGAAATGCTCCCTTATCCATGGCATCAACCGCGCTGTTTACTGTTGCATACCCAGTTAAAACAATTACCTCGGTGTCCGGAGAAGTACTTTTTATGTGATGCAGCAATTCTATGCCGTCTATGTCCGGCATCTTTAAGTCAGTTAGTACAACATCGAACTCCTGCGCTTCCAGCGACGCCAGTGCTTCATTACCATTTTCAGCAGCTGTTATCTGCCCGCCAAGCTTTGTAAGCGTATGGGCGAGGTTTTCTCTGGCAATAATTTCGTCTTCAGCTATCAGAATGCGTGGTTCTTGCATGATAATGACCTTTGCTTTGCGATTACGTTATGCTGCTGAACTGGAATGCTGCATCTTTGGAAGGTCTATAAAGAAACAGGTTCCTTTTCCGAGCTCACTTTCAACACGGATTTTCCCGTTAAATTCTTCGATGATTCCATACGCCACAGAAAGTCCAAGTCCTGTGCCTTGTCCCACTTCTTTTTGGGTGAAGAACGGGTCGAAAACTTTAGGTAAGTCTTCTTCACTTATCCCTTTTCCTGTGTCGGCAACAACGATGGTACTCATATCGTGCGTCGCTTTTTCCGAAACATAGATATGTATCTCACCCCGTTCCGGTTCAATCGCCTGAATTGCGTTGATTATCAAATTGATGAGAACTTCCCCCATACGTTGTGGATCAATGTAGACCGTAATTCCAGATGGGACATCAACAGTAAGTGAAACACCAGATGGAACTTGTGATGAGACGAGTGAAACTGCTTTGCCGACAACTTCAGAAAGAGTAACAACCTGCATACAAAGATCAGTATGACGCGCAAATTCAAGCAGCCCTTTTACAATATCTCGCGCCCGAAGAGTTTCGCTTTCAATGTTATGCAACAACTTTTTCTGAAAGGAATCAGCAGAGTCAGAAAGGACTTCCTGAAGGATTTGTGCAGAAGTCGATATGTTATTAAGCGGATTGTTTACCTGATGGGCAATACCTGCACTAAGAGTGCCTATGGATGATAATTTCTGTGCTTGAACAAGCTGAGTCTGACGATTTTCAAGTTCTGCAACCATGCTGTTGAAGGCCTTTTGAACCTGCGACATTTCGTCATCATATTTTTTTACGTTAACATTGCTGAAGTTACCCTGCGCAATTTTTTGCGTGGTCTCTTCAATGGCTTTAAGCGGGGCGATAATTCCCTTGGAGAGAAAGTAGACTGTAAAGAAGAGAAGACCGGCAACAGCAAGAACTGAAATAAGAATGTAGTTACGCAGCAGTCTGTTAATATGAAGAATATTTTCTCGTTCCAGACGAGATATTAATTGCGCTTTTACGACTAGTTCGTGCCCAGTGTTGCGAAGCTTTTCAACGTCTTTTTTGTATTCATTGGAGTCCTTATTTTTAACTCCATGCATGGCGATGATGTTATTCTTGTACAGTGAGATGGTGTCTTTTAGCTGTATAATATACCTGATAATTTCCGGTTCCAGTTGAAGTTCTGTACGCCTGTGCAGTAGCTCTAGAGTATTGTCGATGCCTTTAAGGGCGGTCTGATAACTCTCCTGTTCCCCGTAAAGTAGATAGTTTTTTTCTTGCCTTCTAAACTCTAGAATAATTTTCGCAATATCATCAATAAACTCAACTGAGCTTATCTTATCTTCTACAGTGAGAAGCTGGTTGTAAAAAAAAACAGTCTGACTTCCAAGACCAATGGAAAGCAACAAAAAACCAACTAATATTCGCTGTTTGATATTAAGCTTCATCACGTCGTTCGTCCTATAAGGTCAGAAAATAAACTGAATGAGTAAACACTACCTTATTGTGACTTATTGCACAAAGTCAATAACATGCAATATTATTAGTTAGATAGTGTAAAAAGATATTGACTGAATTATATCTACAGTTTTCCAGCCCTTACCCTTGATTCAAGCACATGCCTTGTTCAAATTATATTTGATTTGAATAAACAAATTTTCGAATCATGCCGACTGAATCGCCACTCCCTCATCATATCCGAACAAGTACTTCACATAACTAAGGCAAAATCAAGAGTGAGCCCAGACCAAACAAAAAAAGCTCTTACAAAAAACATGTAAGAGCTTTTTTCTTTTATTTAAAACATTAGATGGTTAAGCGAACTTTGATGCCTCTTCTTTTGACTCGCGGAACAGATCATCAAAGATAACACGTGCAGCCTGTGCCTCTTCAGAAGCTACAATTTTGTGTTCTTTTGCCTCGATAGCAATAGCTGTAAGACGTTCCAACTCTTCAATCATACTTTTTGGAGCATCCCCCAAGTCAAGGTTTGACATCCCACGCGCCAGTGCTTCTTTACGAATTTTTTTCTTAAGTTGATAAATTTTGCTAAGGGCCTTTCTCTCAGCTTTTGCTGCATTAATAGCAACATCCTTCAAGTCTTCAAAACGAGCCAGAGCTACTCCCTCAATAGACCATGGGTCCACATCTGGCAGTGCTTCAATGTTAATAACAGGGTCTTCATAGCTTTCCTGATGAGCTAGATCTAAAGTAGCAGCTCTAACAGCAGACATCATCAACAAAATAGCTATACCCAGCAACGGTACCCCGCCAACAATCGCGGCTGTTTGCAAGGTTGACAGGCCACCCATAAACATAAGAATCGTTGGCAAAAATGATAATGCAAACGCCCAAAAAAGACGGTTCCAGCGCATTGGTTCTGCGGTAACATTATTCTGAACCACAGCAGCCAAAATATACGAAATCGAATCAAATGTAGTTGCAGTAAAAATCACACACAAGATTGTAAAAACAGCAATAACCACAGTTCCAAAAGGTAATGTCGATAAGACGTTGAAGATAGTAGCTGAGGCTCCCTGAGTATTTAATAGTCCCACTACATCTAGTTGACCTGAAAGCTGTAAAAAGATTCCGTAATTGCCCATAATCATAAAGAAGAGAAAGCATCCCATGGAACCAAAAAAGATTGCACCAACAACCATTTGTTTAATTGTACGCCCACGAGAAATACGAGCAATAAACAATCCCATGGTAGGGGCAAAGACTAACCACCAAGCCCAGTAGAAAATAGTCCAGTCTTGCGGAAAATGCGTATCTTTAAATGCACCATAGCCACCATACGGTTCAGCCCATGTTGCCATCACAAAGAAATTTGTAAGCATTCGACCAAGGGAATCTAATCCTGTTTCGAGCATGAAGGTAGTCGGACCAACGCACAGAACATAAAAAAGCAGCCCCATTGCTCCCCAGAAGTTAATATTACTTAATACCTTAATCCCCTTATCCATTCCTGAGTATGCAGAATAACCAAACAATGCTGTACACACCATTAGCACAATCACCTGCATAGTTATGTTTTGTGGCAAACCAAAAAGATGACTTATCCCACTGTTGATAAGAGGAGCAGCCAACCCCAACGAGGTTGCGCCACCACCAAGCATGCCGAAGATAAAAAGTACATCAATAAGTTTTCCGACCCAGCCATTGCATCGTTGTTCACCAAGAACAGGCATCAACGCATAGGAGACTTTAAGAATAGGCTGGTTGCGCACATGAAAAAAATACGCAATAGGCAATGCCGGTACTAAATAAAGAGACCACGCCACTGGCCCCCAATGAAAAATACCATACGTTGCAGCCCAACGTATGGCTTCATTGCTCCCCGGCTCCAGCTGAAAAGGAGGATATTGGTAGTAATAAGCCCACTCAATAACTCCCCAATATAAAATACTTGCTCCAATACCACCGCAAAAAAGCATCGCCGCCCAAGAGCTAGTTGAATATTCAGGATCTTCATCTGGACTACCTAACTTAATCTGACCAATATCGGAAAAGACAATATAAATAACAAAGAAAACTGCAGCAAGGCCAATAGCCAGATACATAACGCCCATAGAATCTGTCATGAATGTTTTGGCAACGCCAATCCATTCCTCCCCTTTATGCGGAAAAAGCAATAAAGGAAGAGCTACTGACACCAACAGTCCCAACGCACCAAAGAAAGTTGGTTTGTCAATAAGTTCAAAGCGTCCTTTCGTCATACACACTCCCTGCTAATTACTATATCTAGCTATACCAAATACACATTCAAAAAGGACAGCCTGCCTTGTATGTTTGAATTTGTAAACCGAATCAAAAAAATTAGTAGGTTATACACGTCACAATACCCGATACTGTCGTTTTTTTTATAACTTGATATCCACAACTTGTTAGTTGGGATAACGCACGGGCATGTACTCACGTTGATCACAAAAGCTATATAAGACTTGGATCCTGAATTTGCTGAAAAAGCATAAAATGATGACATTGATGTGATCTACCTTGCTCTGCCCCCCTGTTGACAACCTACCAACGCTGTGTAGTTCTCCCCCTACATTTGTTGTACCCTAAAAAAACAGAACGGTTGACGGCACTACTTTTACAGCACAAAAAAACTACCAAAAGGTAACTCTTGTTTACTCATTAAAATTTTTTCGCTCTTCCATTACATGTTTCAGTTCAGCTCGTAGACTCTTTATTTCTACCTGCGATCATCGATATGACCTGCCGAAACGACACCATCACGATACTTCTTTTGCCACAAATACAGGCTGTGCGAACTTACTTCTACCCGCTGAGTAACATCTTGGACTAAATAGCCATGTTCTGTGATCTGCTTCTCTGCTTCAATTTTGAATTTATCAGTGCAACGCTTATCGTTCATCGTATCCTCCTTAAATTACAATTTCATACCTCAAAAAAGTCTATAAAACTTAGAGCGATTCAGTTTCTCAGTCCAGAACGTGCAGCTTCGAAAACAAGTTGCTTTTGCAAGACGACTTAAGGTAGTTGCCCTAAGCAATTCATTGTTTGAAATTTGAAATCAGCGCTGGGTCGTTGAACACTATCAAAGGAGAAATGCCATGGGCCAAAATACATTGGACCCTGAAGATTGGGGAGCTTTTCGCGCTTCGGCACACAAATTATTAGATACTGCTATCGATAAAATGCAATCCGCCAAAGAAGGAAGAGTTTGGACGCCCTTGCCGGAAGGTATGAAAGAAGTCTTGCGTGCTGATCTTCCAGCTGATGGTCTTGATCATGAATCGTTGCAGATGAAACTCGCAGAGCTATTGCCGTATGGTGTGGGAAATACACACCCGCGCTTTTTTGGGTGGGTGCATGGAGCAGGCAACCCCGGGAACGTATTAGCTGAAATTACAAGCGCAGCTATGAATGCGAATCTGGGAGGACGTGACCATGGTGCCATCTATGTTGAACAACAAGTCATAGAGTGGAGTCGCCAAATGATGGGCTTCCCGGAAGAAGCAAGTGGGCTCGTGGTTTCCGGAACCTCCATGGCAACCATTATCGCCTGCAAAGTCGCAAGGGATTCAAGACTTGATTATCAATGCAGAGAGCATGGTGTCGGAAAGGCTCCATTGGTTGGATATGTTTCCGAGCAGGCTCATTCTTGTATTGCACGTGCTTTTGATCTGTTAGGGTTAGGGAGCGGATCACTGAGGCGAATCCCTTGTAATGACGACTTTTCCATGAACCTAGCTGCACTGCAAAAAGCCATTGAAGATGACCGTGCACAAGGTTTTGAGCCCTTTTTCGTTGTAGGTACGGCTGGTTCGGTTAATGTCGGGGCCATTGACAATTTGGATGCGCTTGCAGAAATGGCCAAAAAAGAAAATTTGTGGTTCCATGTTGACGGTGCCTTTGGTGCCACCGCTATTTTGAGCAAAACCGTGCAAGAGCGGCTTTCCGGCCTTAATCGAGCAGATTCACTGGCATTTGACTTTCACAAGTGGTTACAGGTTAACTACGATGCGGGGTGTGTGCTGATTCGCTCCAAGAAAAAACATCTGCAATCTTTTTCTGGGCGAGCGGAATACCTTACTGGAGTAAATAAAGGGCTGGCTGCGGGAGAGTTGTGGCCTGTGGATCTTGGTCCAGAGCTGTCTCGAGGGTTCAGGGCATTGAAAGTGTGGGCTCATATTCTTGAACATGGGGTGGATAAGCTAGGCGCATGCATTGATGAAAATTGCAGACAGGCAGCCTACCTTGGTGAGAAGGTTAAACAGTCTGCACAGTTTGAGCTTTTAGCCCCCGTTGCTCTCAACATTGTCTGCTTCCGATACCTCTCGGAGACGGAAAGTGATTTAGACACCCTAAACCGAGATATTGTTATTGCTCTGCAGGAAAGAGGAATAGCGGCTCCTTCTACCACCTTCTTGAATGGCAAGCTGGCCATCCGCGTGAATATTACAAACCATCGTACAGACATTCAGGATCTTGATTTGCTTCTGGAAGAAATCCAAAAAATTGGAAATGAATTCGCTAAGTAAAATCAAAGCTACATCTCATAAGAACCTATTTTTACGGGCTTTGCTATAAAGGCTTGGTTTAAGCTCTGAAGGCTTTGGGCCTCAGATATTACCGCCTGACCCCACCCGCTTTCAAACCTGATCTAAAGAATCTTTTAATCCAAGAGGAAATTAACTTGGCAAGAGATGGACGTTGAACATAGATTTGCGACTGGTAAAAATGTCGACATCTAAAATGCTCTACAAAATGATTAAGATCACGTGGATTGGGAAAGACTTCTGAAAAAGGCTAGTCTGTAAAGTGCCCGCAAAAGTAAAATCGTAGGCCTCGCTCTAGCGAGGTCTACGTAACATAGCTAAGTTGCTATATACGTTTCCTGAGAAGACTCATCCATCGTTCATACAGTTAGATTAGGTTAAAAGTCCTCTTCTTCCATCCCCAAACATGTTCTGACTTGAGGTTAAATTCTACATAAAAATGCCAAGTCATCTCCAGTCACAGCTTACAGGTAAGCGATAACGTTTTACTCTATCCCACCGCCCTGCTCTCCGCACATTAACTGCTTTTGTAACTATTGATCGTCACAAAGTAACTTGCTGCAACCTCGCAACGACTTAGCAACCTATCAGAACAATAAGAATCAGCTCCTTCAAATAGACCAATCAGCAACTTGTCTAGATTATAAGTGACGGTCAACGCCCTGCAATATCGGTGTAACATAAGCACCACATTTCCCCCGTAAAACCTCCTCATCGAAAGTAACAACTCTTTTCTGACAGGTTCACGAGGAAATGCCTTATGCAAAACGTTACACAGGTAACCATAAAAAAACAGACACCAGCCATTTCGACTAACGAACTGACTAAAATTTACCCAAATGGCACCCGTGCTGTTTCCAATGTGTCACTTACAGTGGCATCAAATGAATTTGTTTCTATCATCGGCTCATCCGGCGCAGGTAAATCCTCTCTGCTGCGATGCCTTAACCGTCTCATACGCCCTACTTCCGGAACGCTTGAACTGTTCGGGGAAGACATCACTGCTGTATCCGGCAGAGAAATCAGACAAGTCCGCAGAAAAGTGGGCATGATATTCCAGCAGTTCCATCTGGTACGCCGCCTTACCGTACTGGAAAACGTGCTGGTAGGCCGCCTGCGCTTTAACAGTTCTTTCTTCAGCCAATGCTGCTCCTTGCTGCGTCACTTCAGCGCAAATGAAAAAGAAATCGCCTTTGAATGCCTCAAGCAAGTCGGCATTGCCCATCTTGCCTTCCAGCGTGCAGACACCCTTTCCGGCGGTCAGCAGCAACGCGTTGCCATTGCACGCGCACTGGCACAAGAGCCTGAAATCTTCCTTGCTGACGAACCCATTGCAAGCCTTGACCCACACAGTGCAGAGGTTGTGATGGATACTCTGAGAGAAATCCACGAAACACGTAACATTCCGGTGCTTGTAAACCTGCATCATATTGATTTCGCCACTCGCTACGGCAAACGCATTGTCGGTATGCGCCACGGTGAAGTTATTCACGATGTCCTGCCGTCCAACCTGGATGATGACATGATCACTGAAATTTACGGCGCACGAATTAATGAGGCTAGAGGCGAGCTTGCTGCTTGCGCCTAGCCCTTAACAAATAAACGTCTTGCTTTTTTATTCCTTAAAAAATGGAGATTAGTATGTATCGTCGTTTAGTTATGAGCATTGTTGCTGTATGTATGCTTGTTTCAATGACAATGCCTGCCTTTGCAGCTGCCAGTTCTGAAGCATGGCCTTCCAAAATCCGTGTCGGCTTTATCCCTACTGAAGGTAACGCAGACATCAAAAAACGCTTCGCACCACTTACCGACCACCTTCAGGAAATTCTCGGAATTGAAGTAGAAGCATTCAGCGCATCCGACTACGCAGGCATCATCACTGCAATGACTCACAAACACATCGATTTTGCGTACTTCGGACCTAAAAGCTACACCGAAGCTGCTGAAAAAGCAGGTGCTCAGGCACTGATAATGGAACTGAACAAACAAGGGCAGCCAGGCTACACCGGAATCATCATCGTCCGCAAAGATTCTAACATGCAAAAGCTCTCCGACATCAAAGGCAAAGTCTTTGCTTTCACCGATCCTAACTCCACTTCCGGCTACCTTGTACCTAACGTACTATTTGCCCGCGACCTCAACGTAAAACCTGAAGCCTACTTCAAACAGGTCAAATTCTCCGGCTCCCACGGTGCTTCCATCCTCGCAGTAAAAAACAAAGGTGTTGAAGTAGCTGCTACCAACAACATCGACCTCGACCGCATGATTGAAAAAGGTCAGGTTTCCATGGACGACTTCCGCATCCTCTGGCGCTCCGAACTTATCCCGGGTGCCCCAATGGCAGCACGCCGCGACATGCCGGAAAGCCTCAAAGCTGCATTCACAGGCGCAATGCTCATGTTCAACGCAAACAAAGCAGGTGTCGAAAAATTGCAGAACGGCGGCTACCAGTTCACCAGCGACTCTACCTACGACATTATCCGCTATCTCAAACGCCTCAAAAAAGAACTCGCAGCTAAGTAATTGACACTTTCAGATTGTGGCAGACCTGCACACCCATGGAACGCGATCCCTAAAAGCTCCAGCTAGATAGGCGTTACAGTAATTAACAGGCGCCCCATATGCAGGTTTGTCACCAATCTGACCCATCAAGCCTACCAGAGGATAACAATGACAGATTTAACGCTTGATCAACTTACTCCCAAAAAAAACTTGAGCCAAAAAGCAGTTATCGCAACTGCAAGTGCACTTATAGCCACCGTACTGGTCATCACCTACATCTGGTGTGGAATTGACCCTATAAAACTGTATGAAAAACGACAGAACGCAGCAGAGTACCTTTTCGGGCATGCAGTAACCCAAAGCGACAAGAACGCGGCACTAGAACAGGCTAGCCGCCTGCCAGCGATCATTGTTCGTCAGGAAGCTATAGCAGAAGTGCGTAACCGCATGAAGGCTGAAGGCAATATGGATTTTACAGAAATGACCCGCAAAGGGAACGAGCTGGCGCAGGAACGTCTGGCTAATCTTGATCCCGCCACAAAGCAGGCCATTATTGATGAAGAATATACACGAGTGCTGGATGAAAAGCGTGGCGGTTTCTTCCCGCCGGAAATGCGTCCAGAACCGCTCTTTGAGTACACAAAAGCTCTTGTAGAGACACTTGCTATTGCTATCTGGGGAACACTGATTGCTTTTATCGCCTCTATTCCGGCTTCTATGTTTGCAGCACGGAACACCCTTAAAATCATTATCCCTGGCAGCTCTCCAGTTCGTAAAAAACTTCGCCGAACTATCCAGTTCTCCATGCGACGCTTGCTGGACTTCTGTCGAGGCTTCAATGAATTCGTCATGGCGCTGATCTTCGTAGCAGTTATCGGACTTGGTCCTTACGCCGGCGTACTTGCGCTTGCCATCCACTCATTCGGCATTCTCGGAAAAGTATTCAGTGAAGGTATTGAAGCAATTGAACCAGGGCAAGTTGAGGCAGTCGAAGCAAGTGGCTCAAGCTCAATCCAAACTATCGCATTCTCTGTTCTGCCACAGATCATGCCGCTGGTTGCAAGCTACAGCCTGCTACGTTTTGAAACCAACGTGCGTAGTGCAACAATCCTAGGTTTTGTTGGCGCAGGCGGTCTCGGCTTCCTAATTTTCGATAAGCTAAACGGCTACCTCTACCGCGAAGTATGCACCATGATGATCATGGTAATCCTGATGGTAACCATCATCGACTACTTATGCGGCAAAATCCGTAGAAAGTTTGTGTAACAGTGACAGCTAACCGATTGAAGGAACAACAAATGCTAGTCAGAATCAACCACAAACTGAATACGATCTGCTGCCCATACGCAGACACTGTATTCAACCGGAGTCTCTTCGCTATCCACGTTAACGGATTCAACAACCATGACTGGGCTTTGACGACCAAGCTTGAGAAGACGAGTCTCTTCTGCATTCGCCATTCTCGCCATAATGCGGGTGGACTTTCTGACGTAATCAGTAACGCCCAAGGCAGTAAAAACGGCAGTGACAGAACAAGTATCTACATAGATATCACCAAAGGCGGGAAATCGCTCCTGCGGAAAATATTGTGTGGTACAGCACAGCGGATATGCATCCGCGCTGCCTACAGAACGCAGCCGCACAAGCGGCGCCATGGGACGAAGGCACAACGCCTTGGCACAAACAGCGTCAGCAGAAACAACATCGTGCTTCAACAGCTCTTCACTCGGAACTTTGCGTTGCCGCAACAGATTCTCACGAAACCGGACACGGCGAGCAAGAAAGTAATCCAGCTTGTCCCTGCGGACAAATGCTCCGCGTCCCTGTTCAACCACAATCAGTTCTTTACGAACCAGACCTGCCAACGCCTGACGCACGGTATGACGATTCACATTAAACCGTTCCGAAAGTTGCTTCTCTGTAGGCAGTTTTTCGCCAGCAGAATACGCGCCCTTATAGATCTCTTTTTCCAATACAGATTGAATCTGATGCCAAAGAGTCACCCCTTGCGCGCGTACAAGTTTCTGTGGACTGTTCTTGTTTTCCTTTTGTTTCACAACGCATTCTCCTTTCTGCCGAAATTGTGCGTAAAAGCAGCACAGTACATGCAGAGAGGGAAGATTACGTGGCGTTTTTGTTACAACAACTCGTAGAGTTATCTAGACAACTTTCTTTTATTTGGAATGATTATGAACCAGATACAGACTGAAAACAGACAACATTGGATGAGCGTGCTTGCACGTACCTCGCTTGCAGATATTCAAGCTGCATGGAGTACATTATCCAACAAACCGAAATACTCTTTCCTACGTCAACCGGAAACAGGTCTGGCAATGATTCAGGCTCGCACAAACGGTAGCGGAAGCCCATTCAACATGGGCGAAATAACACTCACCCGTTGCGCTGTGGCAATCAGTAATACAATAGGCCATGCCTTCATCGCAGGACGAGACAAACGCCATGCAGAACTGGCTGCTGTCTTTGACGGCCTGCTTCAAGATCCTGACCGCAACGCACACCTCACAGAAGCAGTCATTAAACCTATGGAAGAAAAACTTATGGAACAGCGACAGACCAAAGCTAAAAAAGTCGCATCCACCCGTGTAGATTTCTTTACCATGGTTCGTGGAGAGGACTAACATGAACAGTCAGCAAATTCTTTCCGGTTTCATTAATCCGGTACAAAACAGCCAACAATGGTACCGAGTCATCCTGAATGCCATGTCCCGTCCAGGGAATGTGTATATTCCGGAATCCATTGAAGCCTTTTCCAATAATCCTAAACTATGCCACAAGACCACGGCATCGATTGCCCTGACCTTGTTTGATAATGACACGACAATCTGGCTTCAATCTCCGGAAGAAAATCTTTCCCGCTGGCTCCAGTTTCATTGCGGCTGCCCCCTGACTGACCTTCCAGAAGAAGCAGCTTTCGCCCTAATTACCGACGGAAGCAGTCTGCCTGATCTCACACAGTTCGCCATCGGAACCGCTGATTTTCCAGACAGATCAACCACACTGATCATTCAAGTTAGCTCGCTTGCAGAAGGCGATACCATAAAGCTTTCAGGAGCTGGAATAGCTACGACTAAAACTCTGAAAGTTTCCGGACTGAATGCATCCTTCTGGAACGCACAGGAAACAAACTCTGCCTTATTCCCTCAAGGATTCGACACAATTTTAGCAGCACCAGACGGTGTTATCTGCATTCCACGCACTATAACAATCCGGAGACAGGAACCATGTATGTAGCTGTCAAAGGCGGCGAAAAAGCCATTGCCAACGCCCATAAATACCTTGCGGTTGAGCGCCGCGGAGACACCGAGCTTCCTGAACTTTCCGTGGCACAGATTAAAGAGCAAATGCGCCTTGCAGTAGACAGGGTTATGACCGAAGGCTCACTGTATGATCCAGACCTTGCGGCTCTTGCGCTTAAGCAAGCTCGCGGTGACAGCATTGAAGCAATATTCCTGCTCCGTGCTTACCGCACCACTCTGCCGCGTTTCTACACCTCCACCCCGCTGAACACGTCTGCAATGCAGTTTACACGCCGTATTTCCGCAGCGTTCAAAGATATGCCGGGCGGACAAATGCTCGGGCCTACATTCGATTACACTCACCGTCTGCTGGATTTCAGCCTTGCTGACGAAGAGGCACAGAATGACTTCACCCCGCCAACAACTGACGAGAACGTAGAAGTAAATCCTGACAAAGAAACTCCGCGAATTTTGGATTTCCTCCAGAACGATGAGCTTGTTGAAGGCGTGGGCGAAACAGAATCCGACCGTGTAGGTGACATAACCCGCGAGCCACTGGAACTTCCGGCAAACCGCGATATCAGACTGCAAAAGCTGACACGTGCTGATGAAGGCTTTGTGCTGGCAATGGGGTACTCTACTCAACGAGGCTTCAAAAACTCTGGCGGTCACCCGTTCGCCGGTGAAATCCGTGCAGGAAGCGTTTCTGTAGAGATTATCCCGGAGGAACTGGGATTCCCTGTCAGCATCGGCGACATCACCGTCACTGAAAGTGAAATTGTCTCCATCTATGACGGCTCAGACGAAGCACCGCCTCAGTTCTCCAGAGGCTACGGCATCACCTTTGGCAGCGGAGAGCGTAAAGCAATTTCCATGGCACTTGTTGACCGTGCACTACGCTGCAAAGAGTTGCAGGAAGACATTGTTGCCCCCGCACAAGATGAAGAATTTGTCCTCATGCACAGCGACAACATTGAGGCAACCGGATTTGTTGAACACTTAAAACTTCCGCATCACGTTGATTTCCAGAGCGAACTGGACATCCTGCGCCGACTGCGCAGCAACTGGGCAGAAGGTAAAGCCAAACGCGAAGCCTTGGAAAAAGCTTCCGCACAAGCCAATACACAACCGGAACATCCTCAACACCCCGTAATCAAAGGGGCAGCATAATGACACAAGCAACAGAAAAAACAAACGTTCCTGAGGAGACAGTACTTGAACAAGGGTACAACTTTGCATTCCTTGACGAACAGACAAAACGCATGGTGCGGCGCGCAACCCTAAAGGCAGTTGCAATCCCCGGATATCAGGTTCCATTTGCCAGCAGAGAAATGCCAATGCCATACGGCTGGGGTACTGGCGGTATTCAGCTTACAGCTGCCCTAATCGGCCTGCAGGACACCCTTAAGGTCATTGACCAAGGCGCAGACGACACCACAAACGCTGTATCTATCCGTAACTTCTTCCAACACACAACAGGTGTAACAACAACTGAAGAGACTAAAGAAGCAACGCTTATTCAGACACGACACCGCATTCCTGAACAGCAACTGACTGAAGAACAGATTCTTATCTATCAGGTGCCGATTCCTGAACCGTTACGTTGGATGGAACCTCGTGAAACAGAAACACGCAAGATGCACGCTCACGAAGAGTATGGCGTTATGCATGTAAAACTGTACGAAGACATCGCCCATCATGGACACATTGCTACCAGTTTTGACTACCCAGTACAGGTTGCTGACCGCTACATCATGAGCCCGTCACCGATTCCAAAATTCGACAACCCTAAAATGGATAACTGTCCGGCGCTTCAAGTGTTCGGCGCAGGTCGAGAACAGCGCATCTACGCTATTCCGCCATATACAAAAGTGCACAGCCTTGACTTTGAAGATCACCCGTTCACCGTGCAATCATGGGACGCTGTTTGCGGACTCTGCGGAGCGGAAGATAGTTATCTCGATGAAATCATCCTCGATAACGAAGGCAACAGGATGTTCGTGTGTTCTGACAGTGACTATTGCCAGAAACGACTGAAGGCAGGCCATGTCGGTACCATGGCAGCACCGCAGGAGCAGCCCGCCGCAACCAATACTGACAGTAAGGAGTTGAAGAATGCATAATCTTCGTTCCACCTCCGTTCAGGAACCCCCAGTTCAAGGCGCTGTAGTACAGCACTCTTCTCTTATAGAAACAGAAGAACAACCACTCCTCACAGTGGAAGGCCTCAGCAAATATTATGGCGACAGGATTGGTTGCCTCAACGTATCCTTTGACCTCTATCCGGGTGAGATTCTCGGCATCGTAGGCGAATCCGGCTCAGGCAAATCCACCCTACTCAACTGCATTTCTGGACGTCTCAGCCCGACATACGGCTCTGTAACATACCAGCAACAAAACGGCTCACTGTGTGATCTCCATGACGCACCGGAGCACCTGCGACGCATGCTCATGCGAACAGAATGGGGCTACGTTCACCAGCACCCGCGTGACGGTCTGCGTAACAACGTAAGCGCCGGCGCAAATATCGGTGAACGACTCATGGGAGTGGGCATGCGCCACTACGGTAACATCCGCTCTCAGGCGACCTCATGGCTGGAACGCGTTGAAATTTCTCAAGACAGAATGGACGATCTACCGCGAACCTTCTCCGGCGGCATGCAACAGCGCTTGCAGATTGCCCGTAACCTTGTCTCCAATCCACGACTCATTTTTATGGACGAACCAACAGGCGGGCTGGATGTATCAGTGCAGGCACGTCTGCTGGATCTTCTCAGAGAACTGGTTGCAGAGATGGGACTTGCCGTGATCATCGTAACGCACGACCTCGCAGTAGCGCGCATTTTGGCACACCGCCTCATGGTTATGCGCGGCGGGCAGGTTGTAGAATCAGGCTTAACCGATCAGGTGCTGGACGACCCGCATCACCACTACACACAGCTGTTGGTTTCTTCCATCCTGCAAGTCTAGTAGCACAATCGACGTATCATTGCTGTTAACCTTTTGACATAAAAATACAGGAAAATGACGTATGACTGTCATGATTGATGTACAGAATGTTTGTAAAAACTTCGTATTACATAACCAGAATGGAATCACAATTTCTGTCTTTGAAAATCTGTCTCTACAAGTCCACGCTGGAGAATGTGTTGCACTCTACGGACAATCCGGTGCGGGAAAATCCACACTCCTACGCTCTTTGTACGCAAACTACAAAACGACTTCCGGCACAATTGATATTCGACACCGCGACCAGATGATTGACATAGTTTCCGCTCCTCCACGCAAAGTTCTTGAAATGAGAAAACATACCATCGGATACGTGAGTCAGTTTTTACGGGTCATCCCACGTGTTTCTGCACTGAATATCGTTGCTGAAACACGAAAAGAGCTCACGGGAAACACAGAAGAGACTCTAAAAAGAGCCGGCACCCTGCTCAAACGGCTGAACATCCCTGAACGCCTGTGGAACCTTGCTCCGGCAACCTTTTCCGGTGGGGAACAGCAACGAGTAAATATCGCTCGAGGTTTTGCGGTAGAATATCCGATTCTCTTATTGGATGAACCTACTGCATCACTAGACGCCGCAAATAGACAGATTGTAGTGGAATTAATTGAAGAAGCCAAAGCAAACGGCACCGCAGTTGTGGGTATTTTCCACGACGATGAAGTACGAAAAGCTGTGGCAGACCGTGTTATTGACATGCAATCTATGGAGCATGCTGCATGACAAAAGAAGTAATTTTTACCAATGCCCAAGTTGTTACCCCACAGGGGACCATCTTCGGCACAGTGGTAGTTCGAGATGAAGAAATTGTTACCATCGACGAAGGCAAATCCAACGTAGGCAGTACCTGCGAATGCGAAAGCAGCCTTGTTCGAGATGTGCAAAGGGATTACCTTCTTCCGGGTCTAATCGAAATGCATACAGACCATCTGGAAACTCAGTTCCAGCCTCGCCCGGGCGTACTGTGGCCGTCCTCCTTTGCTGCGTTAGTAGCACACGACACACAGGTTGTAGGCTCCGGCATTACAACAGTACTGGACTCCATCTGCTGCGGCCAGCTGAACGAAGGGAAAATGCGTCATACTCTTCTAGATATGTCCATTTCCGCCATTCGTGATGCCCGCAAGAAAAATATCCTACGAGCAGACCATCAGCTTCATCTGCGTTGCGAAATTTGTGACCCGCATGTAATGGAAATGTTTGAACCATACGTGGATGAAGAAAACCTGCGTCTTGTTTCACTCATGGACCACACTCCGGGGCAACGTCAGTTCTGCGATTATAGCAAGTACCGCGAATACTACAAATGCCTCGATTGGAGTGACGAAGAATTCCAGACTTTGGTAACACAACTTAAAAGTGAACAGGAAAGCAACGCTGCGAAAAACCGCGCCATGATCCTTGCTATGTGTCACCGTCGCAATATTCCAATAGCAAGTCACGATGACACAACATTGGAACATGTTGAAGAGGCTGTACGCGAAGGGCTGACTATTTCTGAATTCCCTACAACGATGGAAGCAGCCCGCGAGGCACGGAAAGAGGGGTTAGGGATTGTTATGGGTGCTCCTAACGTTGTACGCGGCGGCTCCCACTCCGGAAACGTCTCCGCACGAGACCTTGCAGCAGAAGGACTGCTGGATATCCTCTCCTCAGACTACGTTCCTGCAAGCCTGTTGCACGGTGCATTCATGCTCAACGAAACACTGAATATCCCGCTGCACGAAGCTCTTGCAACTGTAACCAGCAATCCCGCCCGCTTATTAAAACTCGATGACAGGGGCGAACTGGTTGAAGGCAAACGTGCAGATATTGTACGTGTAACCTCTATCGAATCTGTACCTGTCGTTCGTACCGTATGGCGCGGCGGCAAGCGTCTGTTATAAAAAAATGATGCTCGCTATTCGCCTTCCCGCACACAACGGAAGGTGAATAGCGTACAAGGATACTTCCAATGACAGCCCGTTACGCAATATACTACACTCCTCCGCGTAATTCGCTTTTAGAAGCAGCAGGAACACACTGGCTAGGACGCACAACAGTCCGGTATGGACAAATCCCAAAGGAAATCCCTGAAGGATTTTTCAAACAAGAGTACTACCAACTTATTGAGTCCCCACGTTGGTACGGATTCCATGGCACCATCAGGGCTCCGTTTGAACTTGCAGAACATGTGACACCTGAAGAATTCATAAAGGAAATCACAAAAATCTGCGCAACCCATACGCCTTTTAACTTCTCCAGCCTTTCTATCAGCTGCTTTGGTGGATTTTTAGCCCTGACTCCCACTTCCGGCTATCCTGAGCTTATCAAGTTGCATTCAGATCTTATCCGTAAACTTGACTTCCTGCGTCCTCCGCTTTCCCGATTCGACCTGAAACGCCATATGGACAAGAAGCTTTCCGAACGACAAGAACGACTCCTGCGCCGTTTCGGCTACCCTTTTGTTCTGGAAGAGTTCAAGTTCCACATGACCCTGACAGGAACGATTGAAGACAAGGTACGAAGCTCCTACAAAGAAAAATTAGAGAACATACTCAAACCATACCTCACCGAACCAGTTCCCGTTCAAGAAGTCTCTGTCTACATGCAGCCGGACAGGAAAACACCATTTGTGGAATATACCCGCATTCCATTAACAGGCTTTAAAAAGGCATAACCATGAAAGGCACTCTTTTTTACCTGATGGGTCCTTCAGGCGTTGGAAAAGATACGCTCCTCAATACACTTCGTTCCCGCCTGGAAGGCAAATCGGTGATTGTAGCACATCGTTACATTACACGGCCCGCTTCAGCTACTGGTGAAAATCACGTGGCACTTTCCAAAAAAGAATTTCAAAAGCATCTAGTTGCAAACAGCTTTGCACTGCACTGGCACAGCCACGACAAGAACTATGGAATCGGCATAGAAATAAACAACTGGCTCAATCAGGGGCTCTCTGTCGTTATCAACGGATCACGTGCCTACCTTCCACAAGCACGTGAATTGTATCCTGACTTACAGCCAGTACTTATTACCGCGCCTGAAAATATTATCGCTGAACGACTCCACGCACGCCAGCGGGAAACAAAAAACGAAATCCTTCACCGCCTACACCGAAACACTGAACTGAATGACATCTGCACCATCGACTGTGGCTGCGGACGGCAAACTGCAGTCGTAATAAATGATTCCACAATAGAGTCCGCGGTGGATCATCTGGAGGCCTTAATCTGCAACGAAGAGCTCCTTCTGCAACACGGCTAGCTAATTAGACACACACCGACACGCGCAACGAAACTTTCCAGCATCACTAGTGAAAAACGTCGTTCCCTTCTCCATCAGGTGGAGCCCAAGCTGCTCCTCCTGATGGCATACGCGTAACTGAAGACCATGGATGGTTTACCGGTGGCTCTATTATCGAGCCTTCAACTCTATTATTCTGGCTATAGCCACCATGGAAATTTACATCAGTAGCAAGAGCACTGTTATGTACAATATTGCTGGTGGAACTCCATTGAAACACTAGGTGCCGTATATTCTTTACTTCAGAGTCAGTGAGTTCACAGTTAAAAGCTCTAGCAAAACGAATATAGCCGTTTCCACCTTTTCCCTTATTCCATGCACCATCTATAGCCATTGTTGAGGCATGCACATCAAGGCTTGTTTCGAACACAAGAGGATGACGCCCTGCTCCTACAACAGACACATTATGTATACGACTCCCTGCTACCCAATCGAAACGAACACCATCCACCGCATATTCAGGTGCACTGTTTTCGTATACTCCAGCAACTTGCTCTAATGTCATATCTGGAACATGCTGGACAACTGAAAAATCAGAGAGTGAGACTTGGGACACCATTCGTGCTGCCCGAACCACTGTTCCCGCAGGAAAACCAACAGGGATTCCATCTTTCAAAATAACATGTCCCTTACCTGAATCAACAACTTCCGCAATAAATTGACGCACCCACGGCTTTTCTTTTCGCCACTTAGTGTCTCCAATGACATCAAAAAATGCATTGTCATTTTCTATTCCAAGCCAAATATATCGAGCCGTGGCAGGCCAGTTATCGACAGCAAGTACTCTATCTCCCTTGCGGGAAGCTGCATGCAGGGAACCGACAACAGGTCCCTTGCGTCCACGCACAGCAATCGCAGCAGCTCCCTCTAGTCGACTCATTCGAGAATCGAATATTGTTTTGCCCTTTCCAGCCCCCACAATTTCGACATTACTTTTATCAATAAGAAGCGGAGCACTTAGTTCAATATGCCCTTCAGGAAGCACTATTCTTACTGATTCATTACTTTTTACAGATTGCAGGGCATTGGTAATACTCTGTAGATTCGCATCTACAGCAATAATCCTAACAGAATGGCTTTCTGAGCTATTTGTAGTTACAAGGTCTCGCTTTGTTAATTCAGGCCAATAGGTAAGCTCTGCCCAACTAGGTAGTGCTAATGAACCAGAAGTAAGTCCACACAAAAAAACAAGAAGTACTCCATTCAAACCTAACAGCAAGATCCGCAAAGCTTTACGCATTGCACCAAACTCAATCTTAGCGGAAGACGTGCGTTGCTTATTGCGTTTTTCTTTAGCGTTTGACTTATGCCACGACTGCATATCCAAACTGTGCATGCTGTAAATTTTGATAATTGCCCCAACCCACTGGTTATAAACCATCAATGGAATATGCAGTAAACGCAATTGCATGCCTTCCAGCACATACATCCACATCATTGCAAGACGAGTTATAATGATCCATGCAAGGTAAAAATCTAGATAGAACCACGAGTCCACAAGGCACAACAACAGAATAGATACAGGGCCAACAAGAGGCGTAAAGGACGAAAATCGCTGGTCAAGAATACACCACCAGATAAATCCCCCCATAGGGCGTGGTCCCAATTTTATCGCTCGCCAATTGTTTCTGAGCATGTTCCCGTACCAGCGGAACATTAACGAAAGGCTTGTCCGGAAGAAGTGAGTTTGACGTGTTTCCAGTGCTATAACTCTAACATCTGGCACATACATCATCTCAAATCCTTCTTTAAGCAAATGAAACCATGTGGATTTATCGTCCCCCATCAAAAAACGGAAACGTCCAAACAACCAATGATCAAGGTAATCTGCCTCAAGAAGACGAATAAAATCCTCATTCACAACTATAGAGGCACGATACAGAGAAAAACGGCCTGTGATTGTTAAAATCCGCTTGGAAAGACTGTGAGAATGAAAAAGATGATTTCGTTGCGCAAACTTTACAGAATACCAATCAGCGAACACACCAGCGGCATCCGGAGAAACACCAATATTATCAGTTGTGAGTGCGCCAAGATTTGAATTATGACGAAGATAGGGTAACGTTTTAGTAAAGGTTCCTGGCTCTACTAACGTGTCACCATCCATGAAAATAACAGCATCATTCCCAGTGTCATCGTGCCAAGTTGCAGGGTCATTGTAGCTTCTCGCAATTGCACGCAAGGCATGCCCCATAGCGATTCGCTTTCCCTGTTCTTGATACATGAATACTACTTCTACATTTTCGCCACCAGAAACGGAGTTGATAACCTTGGAAATAAATTCTACTTCTGCTTCCGTTGCTACACTTACGTACAAAAACACCTTGCTTGGTATTATTTGAACTTCACGAATAAGCGCTTCAAAAACAAGCTGGCTTACCTGAAACTCTTCTTGATACGAAGGTACCATTATATAAAGACGCTTAGGATACTTTTGTATCAGTGACATCGCTTCATTGCGAATCTGTGGAAATGCGCGCATCCGGTACATGATATGACGCACCGCATGCAAAAACTGCCACCCAAAACGCCAAATGCCAAATACCGTTAATGTTGCAATTGGTTGTGTTTTTACTAACCATGCTCTATCTGGCAGTGCAGCAATAAGCCCCCACGCCAACGCCAGATACAACATTGTTACAGGAAGAGATCTTACAACGGTATGCCTTAACGAAGGGCGTAAAAAAACATCACTGGTGAGGTAGGACTGCATCACGTTACGAAATAGAATTCAAAAAATTACGCCAAGGAATATCAACAGACACTTCCACCCCAAGCCCTGTAATCAATCCATTAGGTGGATTATCTAAAATAATTTTTACAGGTACTTCATTAAGGCGCGTTTCATTCGCTTGTGACACGGATTCATTCGGCCCCATTGCATAATGCCCCAACGCTTGTACAGTTCCATCACAGACTATTCCAAGAGCAGGAATGAATACTTGCGCTTTTGCTCCCGGAAAAAGGTTCTTAGCTTCTTGGAAGGTAAAACGAGCCTGAACCCACGGTTTTGCACCATCCACAACTATCGTTAAAACACTCTCTCCGGAACGTAAGAAGGTTCCGGAAATACGTTTTGTAGCGTGTACAAAACCATCCACCTTGCTTAAAACCCGAGTTTTTTCCAATAACTCAAGAGCACTTGAAAGGCGCAATTCATCTTTCGCAATCACTTTTTTTTGAATACTTATTTGTGCCTCGATCTCTCGAAATTTACCCTGGGCTTTACCGTCAGAGAGATACTTACCGTCTATAGAACTTCGTATGTTTTCTTCAGCAAGCAAAAGCTGCTGCACAACTTCCTCGCGTTTAGCTTCAAGACTCAAAAGATGTTCTTGTTTTTTATCCCATTCTGATCGACTGACATACCCTGTTTTTACAAGTAAATTTGCACGTTGAAACTCTTTAGTAGCCAAGGCAATCCGGGCATCTATCCCCTCAATGTTCAACCGCAAACGAGCCGCTGAATTCTTTGCAGCTTCGCGATACAATCCCATTGCCTTCGCTTCTTCTTGCAACAGAACATAGAGGTATTCTAACCTCTCTCTTTCAATAGAAAGTTCATGCCGGATCCCCTCTCCTTGGCGCAGCAACTCTCTATCATCAAGAGTAAATAGCAATTGCCCTTTTTTTACATTTTGCCCTTCTTGCACTTTAATGCTCTTCAATGTGCCAGAAAGTTGAGGAACTGCATCAACAAGTCCCCCTGAAATAACGCCGCGAGTACTGCGAAGAGTTGAATAATTATTATAACAAATAAAACTGACTAGAAAAACGACAGTTGCAGCCAAGCAAACATGCCCGAAGGCTCTCCCCAAAAAGCTTCGTTTAAACTGCTTACGTTCACTAATGGTTAATGGCTTTTCGATTTCTACCGGTGTGCCCAATGTATCTACTCGGGCAATTATACCTTCAACGTCATCGAGCTGCCCTTCTATGCTCGCTTTAACATATGCGGACAGTAGCGATTTACTTCTTTCGGGTAATGATTCAAAAGAAAATCCTGCACTTTCGTCTTCTTGACGTCGCAAGCGCGCTTTTACACCAAACGAAATATCCATCTGCTGTAACGGCAAAATGAACGTTACTTCGCCTATCCAGTTGTCTGCTAAGCTCCCCTGAGGAAGTTCTGCCTTAAATCCCTCAAGCGACCAGTCGAGAACTCTATATTCCTTCCCCTGCAAATTCATTTTTGCAGGTAATGAGATGCGATGTGATTTGCGTTGCGACTTACCTTCCATTCGTAGAGTCATGTGAGCCTCCACCCCCAACAAAATATCTAAAACCTATAGCACAGCTCCTTTAAGGCACATCAGCTTTAATTATTCTTAACAAAAAAAAACATAGTTCGTTCTACGCAATGCTCAGGTCTCGCTTAAGTCTACCTTCAACCTCAAACAATCTATGACATAAAAAAAGCGGCGCTGAGAAAAAAACTCAGCACCGCTTACTTTCATCAATTTACAAAATACTACAAAGTCAATACTCCATGTTCCCATAGAATCTTTATTCCAATTCCAATAAGAACAATTCCACCTACTAATTCTGCATAGCTGCCAATGCCTTTAGCCTCTGAGACAGATTTGCCCAAATGCAGGCCTACAGCTGTAAAAAGCAAAGCCACTACACCAATAACCAGTGCAGGCCACCAAATTGAAAGACCTAGCATGGACAAGCTAAAACCAACGGCTAACGCATCAATGCTGGTTGCAACCGAAAGAACAACAAGAGTCATTCCTCTGGTTGGATCACCTTGAGACTCTTCGTCCTTATCAAAAGACTCGCGAATCATTTTGAACCCTATATATCCTAAAAGTCCAAAAGCAATCCAGTGGTCATAAGCTTCAATAGATGATCGAACGGTACTCCCTAAGTACCAACCTATTATTGGCATCAACGCCTGAAACAAACCGAAATGCCATGCTAACCGAAAAGTTTGTCTCGAGCTGACTCTTTTTAACGCAACGCCTGTCGCAATGGCGACGGCAAAAGCATCCATCGCAAGCGCAATAGAAATGGAAACAAGCTCAATAATACCCATAAAAAATCTCCCATATTAACTGCCAAAGCAGCTACTCAGGAAATCGTACTTTTACAAGAAATATTTCTTTATCAAAAACACGAAATGAAACGTGACAGATTTTCAGCATGCTATCAATTCAACCCAAAGGTTCGGTTAGAAACCGTTACACCTCGCACCAGATATTGCCAATAAGGATATTTATAAAAAAACTTATTGTAGAAGCTAATCAAAATTTCACGTGGCATGAATCTCTTGTAGACCTAATTTGACAACGACTTTAAATAACCTCACAAGACACCAAAAAAGAGGTTGTAATGAATACTAAAAAGAAGCGACGACTCCTCGCTCTCATCTGCGTCTTCGTTTTTGCAATAGTATTAGCCAAGACTGTTGGCTATGACGCATATGCGCTTTCTATTCCATCAGATTTTCAAAAGGTGGGTCAGTTCTCAGCTAAAATTAAGTTGAATACGGAAGTAAGCGGCCGATTTCCGCATGGCTCCATGCATTCAACAGCCTATACTAATGGCGAGACCATTCTTCTCGTGCAGCGCATGTCTACTCCAACCGCAAAGACTTGCTTTAAGCCTCTTAATGGAGAAAAAGTAACCAAATGGGGTAAAGATTGGTATAAAAATACCTACAGCATGGATATAGACAGCACGACACTGGAATTTGACAACTATAACAATTTTCTCAAGGAAAAAGCCTTGCTTACCAGCTCTAGCTACCTTGTCGAAATGTATGATTCTCTTGTCACCCCAACCAGCGTAGCCCGTGTGCTCGCCTTCACCTCCAAAGAGGCAACGAAGTACCCAGCAGTACCGAAGTCCACCGCACGTTACTATATCAGAAGCAAAAAATAACATCGGCTAACTTTCTTCATAGTTTTTGCTCAAAACTAACTCTAAGAGAAGCCCCGCCTTGCAGGTCCACTGCAGACGGGGCTTTTTATCCCTCTAAATCCTGAGCAGTGGGATATAGAGGGTGATTACGAATTCATCCCCGACATTAATGGAGTTGCCACGAGTTAACGTTATATTAAATCTTAATATGATCTTCCAGCTAAGCACTGGCACTTGTGCTTCCCACTTCGAGTTTCGAAAAAGCAAAAATAAATGACCAAATCTTACGTCATAGGATAACTAACAACGATAATAGAATTTTTCTTACTTTCTCCTTTCGAGACAAAGCATGGCAACGCGGGCAAAAAGTCCCATAGGGTAAATGGAGGATTAGCAACGGAAAGAGGAGTAAAGGTGCGCCCCCTCACGCCTGTATAACTTAATCGCACCTAATCTGCTTTCGTTAATAGCATTGCCCACAGACGCCACCCCAAAGTGTCCCAGACCATCCCTAGGAGTATTCCTTTGAGCAACCGGCACTTGATCTCCTTCCGCTTCAGCCTGCTAGGCGTAATGATAATCCTCACCATTCTTTCGGTAGGTTTGGTCATCGGAATGCAATTTCATTACGGCAAAGAACTCGCCATGGAATCTGCAACGAAAGCCTTCTACAACACAGCAAACAACATGGAGCAACAGCTCCTTAACCTAAAGCGACAAGCGCGGAACACTGTTGAAACAATAAGTTTTTTCGATAAACTAAGTTCTCCACCTCAGGATGGCGAAATGCCCGCACTTGCCCCTCTGGCCAAAGTGATCAGTCAAAACAATGATCTCTATGCCCTTTACTTTGCCTACGACAACGGGGACTTTTATGAACTCATCAACGTTGAAAGCAGCAATTCGGTAAGAGCCACCTACGGAGCAACTGCGGAAGATCGCTGGATCGTCATCAAAATCACCGGACAAGGGCAACGTCGCACTAAGCGTATCTTTTTTCTTAATCAACACTTCGTAATCCGCACCTTTACCACGGAACCTTCAAATTATGACCCAAGAGTTCGTCCTTGGTACATTGAGGCTCAATCCTCCAGTACTATTATCAAAACTGAGCCGTACCTATTCAGCAACCTTAAAGCGCCAGGCATCACCTTTGCCAAGAAGCTAGAACAAGGAACAAGGGTTGCGGCCGTAGATCTATCTTTGGAAGGCCTAAAAAGCTATCTAAGCCGGCAGCCTATGCTACCGGGGAGTCAAGTCTTTCTCTTCAAAATGGACGGTGAAGTTCTAGCTCAGGCAAGCTGGCTTGCTGAATCAGAAAGAAACTCAGAAATAAAAGTTCTTCCTGAAAAACTCATAGAACTCGTCGCCAAACAAACTAGTAAAAACGACCATGAGGAATTAACCATTAATGGCATTGTTTTTTTAGCCCATGTGGAAGCTCTCAATCCAAGCAATCTCGATGATGGAGTTCTGGGCTTTCTCATATCGCGAAAAGAACTCATGCGCCCCTATATGGAAAAGCTCACCTTTTCCGTGATGGTGACATTGCTACTCGTACTGCTTCTAGCTCCGGTGGTTCTTTACTTCACCAGCCTACTCGTAGCCCCCATCAAGCTACTCGCCGATGAGAACGACAAGGTACGTCATCGTCAATATGACAAGGTAAAAGGCGTAGACACAAGAATCACCGAGCTTAATAATCTATCGAAATCCATGGTGGCCATGTCCGACTCTATTAAGACCTACGAACAGTCCCAACGTGACTTGATGGACTCCTTCATCAAGCTCATCAGTAAAACCATTGACTACAAATCACCCTACACCGGTGGTCACTGCGCCCGTGTGCCTGAAATCGCTACCATGGTCGCCAGAAAAGCCAACATCGCGAATTACGGTCCCTTCAAAGACTTTGATCTTACCTCAAAAGAGAAATGGCGAGAATTCCAAATTGCCGCATGGTTGCACGACTGCGGTAAGGTAACCACTCCTGAATACATTGTGGACAAGGCAACCAAACTGGAAACCATCTACAACCGTATCCACGAAGTACGTATGCGCTTTGAGGTCCTGTTACGCGACGCGGACATCGACTACTGGCAAGGTCTTGCCGAAGGCGGTGATCCTGCAACGCTAGCCGAAGCACGAGACACCAAAAAACAAGAGCTCATCGATGAATTCGCCTTCATCGCAGAATGCAATTTGGGCGGAGAAGTTATGGCTGAGGATAAAGTTGAGCGTTTGAAACAGATCGCCAAACGCACGTGGATCCGACATCTGGATAACTGCTTAGGGCTCGGACACATAGAACGGCTGCGCTACCCGGAAGCGTCACTTAACTTACCTTGCGAAGAACCGCTCCTTTCCGACCGACCTGAGCATCTCATCGAACGAACTCCAGACAAGTTTTTTGCCGACGCCAAAACTCCGTTTGCCATGGAGGTCCCCGAACATCTGTACAATCTCGGCGAAGTATACAACTTGAGTATTTCCCGCGGAACTCTGACAACTGAAGACAGATATAAGATCAACGAACACATCATCACCACCATCCGCATGCTGGAAACCCTGCCCTACCCAGAAGGATTGAAACGAATTCCCGAATACGCGGGCGCGCACCACGAAACCCTCATTGGAACAGGTTATCCGCGCAAGCTCACTGCCAAAGACATCAGCCTTCCGGCTCGAATTATGACTCTGGCCGACGTATTCGAAGCTCTCACCGCTTCAGACAGGCCGTACAAGAAAGCCAAAACCCTGAACGAGTCCGTGCGCATTATGAGTATCATGGTCGAGAAGCAGCATCTTGATGCAGACCTTTTCAAGCTCTTTCTGGAAACGGGGGTATACTTGGAATACGCCGAAAAGTTTTTGGAGCCATCCCAAATCGACGAAGTGGATGTGGATGCCTATGTGAAACAGATGGAAGCCACTAAGACAATGAACTGAGGCGATGCTCCATAAACAAAAAGAAAGCCGCATGCTCATTCAACTAACCAAACTTCTCTACGAAATTGTACCGAGTTGCTAGACACCAGTTCAGGCTTGTTGAGCAAATTTTGACGCATTATGTCGAACAAAATTAAACCATTGAAATGCTCTTCCATTTTCATGTAAGAACAAAAATCATTTTGAATCATCACATGTTGTCTTCCACAGTTATAATCTAACGCTCAACTCCAATTCCACCACCCGAGGCAAGCACATACTCACTTTTATTTTTTTATTTTGACATCCAGCGCACCATGTGGTTGATAACGAAAATCAATGTCGTTATCAACCACCCGTAAAAAGGATAAAAATTATGAAAGCAATATTTTATAGCATGTTAGCTGCTATTGTCTCTATTTCCTTCCTTAGCCCTGCTCCTGTGCAGGCATCAGAACCGGAAGAAATTGTAGTTTATTCTGCCCGCAAGGAACATCTCATCAAACCACTTTTTGATGCGTACACCAAGAAAACCGGTGTTAAAATTTCCTACATCACTGCCAAAGCAAACCCGCTGCTTGAACGTCTAAAAGCAGAAGGCCAGAATACTCCTGCCGACCTGTTTATTACAGTAGACGCAGGTAATCTCTGGCATGCTGCTGAGAGCGGTCTTCTCCAGCCTGTAGAATCTCAGGAACTCGCAAACGCTGTTCCAGAAAATCTTCGTGACCCGCAGAATCGTTGGTTTGGTCTCTCTATCCGAGCCCGTACTGTCGTTTACAATGCAGACAAAGTTTCTGCTGACGAGCTTTCTACCTACGAAGACCTCGCAACTTCCAAATGGAAAGGTCGCCTTGTCCTGCGTACATCAAAAAAAGTATACAACCAATCTCTTGTTGCATCTTTAATTGAGCAGCACGGGGACGAAAAAGCTGAAGAAATTGTAAAAGGCTGGGTAAGTAACCTCGCTCTCGACCCTACTTCCAACGACACTAAAGCTATGCAGGCTGTTGCAAATGGAATTGGTGATGTAGCCATCGTGAACACCTACTACTACGGTCGTCTCATGAAGGAATCTCCAGAGCTTCCGCTCAAGCTCTTCTGGCCTAACCAGAAATCTACTGGTGTGCACATGAACATCTCCGGAGCTGGTGTAACCAAGCACGCTAAAAACAAAGCCGGTGCTATCAAGCTGCTGGAGTGGCTTGCATCTGAAGAAGCACAGCATACTTTTGGCGCACTCAATCAGGAATTCCCTGTTAATTCCAAGGTTGCACCAAGCGAAGAAGTGGCATCATGGGGATCTTTCAAAGGAAACCCTATGAACGTTACTGCATATGGTGAGAAACAAGCCGATGCGATCAAACTTATGGACCGTGCCGGTTACAAATAAAAAGCAAGAGCGGCAGCTACTACGCTGCCGCTCTTGATCCTCTATTGACGTACAGTAATGAAAAAAATCTACAGCAAAGCTATTCCTCTTACAGTTGCAGCCCTGGCACTGACTCCAATTATTGTCATCTTTTCTTCAGCCCTGCAGCCAAGAGGAGACCTCTGGGCTCACCTGCTGCAAACATCTCTCCCTACCCTTGCCTTAAATACGCTCTCGTTATGTCTTGGGGTTGCAATAGGTACAGGAATTCTGGGAGTAGTTCTTGGCTGGCTCATAGCTGCGTGTGAATTCCCCGGAAGACGTTTTTTTTCAACAGCTCTTCTCCTTCCGATGGCAATTCCAACCTATGTTTTTGCCTTCGTTTTTCTTGGACTTTTCGACTTTTCAAGCCCACTCCAGCTGTTACTACGTGACTGGTTCGGGACTGTCCCTTTTGATGTACGTTCAGTCTGGACTGTATGCATCATCATGACATTAGCTTTATATCCTTACGTGTACGTCATGGCCAAATCCGGATTTACCACGCAAGGGCAACGCTGCCTTGAAGCAGCTCGTACATTAGGCTGCTCAACCACAACTGTATTTTATTCAGTTGCCCTTCCACTTTGCCGCCCTTGGATTGCAACAGGCATCTTATTGGTCTTAATGGAAACATTAGCAGACTTCGGTGCCGTTTCAGTCTTTAATTTCGACACATTCACAACAGCAGTTTATAAAGCTTGGTACGGATTCTTTTCACTTTCCACAGCTTCTCAGCTTGCTTCTATTTTAGTTCTTCTTGCTCTCGTCCTGCTAAGCAGTGAGCAACGCTTGCGAAGAAAAATGCGGTTCACCCAAGAGCACTCACAATTTAACCGCATCCCGTTGTCCGGAACAAAAGCAATTGCAGCATGTATTTTTTGCTGCACAATTTTCTTTATTGGATTTTTGCTGCCGGTCATTCAACTTGCATTGTGGTCTCTTGATACTCTTTCCATTGAGTTATCAAGTCGATACATCACATTTAGCACAAACACCCTTATGCTCGGGCTCCTTGCAGCAGGCGTAACGTGCCTTGGCGCACTCGCTCTGGCCTACGCCGCTCGCTTTCAAAACACAAAAAATACCCAATGGCTTATTTCACTTTCCACTATTGGATATTCACTCCCCGGAACTGTGCTTGCCGTTGGTATTATTGCTCCTGTCGCATATTTCGATAACGTCTATATTCAAGTTGTTTCGTGGATAACGGAACAGCCTGTCCGTCCCCTTCTACAAGGAACAATTCTTACTCTGCTAATTGCATACGCCGTTCGTTTTATGGCTGCCGCATATGGCTCAATAAACAGCAACATGCAGCGCATAACTCCTTCCATGGACGACGCTTCTATCCTAATGGGAGTAACAGGCTGGAAAATGCTCCGCAAAGTTCACCTCCCCCAGCTGAAAACAGGAATTTTCACAGCAGCCTTGCTTGTTCTGGTCGATGTGATGAAAGAAATGCCCATCACTCTTATGACCAGACCATTCGGCTGGGATACGCTTGCAGTAAAAATCTATGAACTGACAAGCGAAGGAGAATGGGAACGAGCAGCAATTCCCGCAATTCTCCTTATTCTGGTCGGACTTATTCCTGTCCTTTGTATCAACCAAAAAACAGATTCTGTTTAGTGAGTAAGCTATGCTGAATATTACTTTTGTTCAAAAGCACTTTGATAAAAAACGCGTCCTTTCAGATGTTTCTCTTTCTTTACCCAAAGGACAGATCGGCTGCCTGCTTGGCGCTAGTGGATGCGGTAAAACCACACTTCTCCGCATCATTGCCGGTTTTGAGACCATTGACTCCGGTGAAGTACGAATAAACGACACTGTCATGTCCTCTAAAAAAAGCATACTCTCGCCAGAAGACCGAAAAATAGGAATGGTATTTCAGGACTACGCGCTGTTTCCACATATGACAGTTAAAGAGAATATTGCCTTTGGGTTACAAAGGAAAAAGAAGAGTCTCTTTTCGGCATCTCTCACATCTGCTGACAAAAAACGCGTTGATGAAATGCTCTGTCTTGTCGGGTTATCGGAATCAACCAACAAGTACCCTCACCAGCTTTCTGGCGGACAACAACAACGAGTAGCCTTGGCTCGTGCACTTGCACCAAAGCCTAAATTACTACTCCTAGATGAACCTTTCTCCAATCTGGACGTGACCCTCAGAGAACATCTGTCTGTCGAAATGCGTTCTATTATCAAAAAAGAAGGAATCACTGCTGTCATGGTAACCCACAACCAGAGCGAAGCCTTTGCGATGGGAGACCTCATCGGCATTATGAATGAAGGAGAGCTTCACCAATGGGATACGCCAGAAACAATCTATAATTCTCCAGCAACTCCTTTCGTGTCGACCTTCATAGGAGAAGGAACGTTAATCAAAGGAGAACGTAAAGAAGCTTTCATTCATACCGCACTGGGTAGTTTTTCTGAAGATTCAGTAACTTTTTTCACATCTTCAGACGAAGGAATGATGCTTGTTCGTCCTGAAAAGCTGAACATCTCCCCTGATCTACCTGATATAAAAAATGCTGTTCAAGGAACTGTAGAGCAAATTGTGTTCAAAGGTGGCTATCATAGTTGTGTTATTCGACTCTCTTCAAATGAGACTATTACGGTCAACACTCCAACTGATACAAAACTAATACTAAACGCTGCTGTCTCAATTCACTATCGACATAACCATTAAGCAAAACTGCACTCTGTTATTGAAGGACAGCTAAATTTATTAGCTAATCACCTCCATCTCCTTAGCGAAATTTAAACGTCTTGTTATCGATTCATCCTACTCAAAAAAACACTGCCTTGTTAAAGCAACCTAATCTTTGTATAATTGAAGCTTATGTATGAATATTACATTCAAATTTTGTTTCACCCTTGCTGTAAAAGATCAGGAAAAACATGCCGGAAAAAAAAACACACTTTGGTTTAGATTTTGCGACATTTACTCGTATTATTGATGAACTCCATGATGAGATTATTGTGTACGATAATGACTATAAGATTGTGTACGTTAACAAGGCATGTCAACGGCACTACGGCTATACACAGCAAGAAATGATCGGGAAGCATTTTTCACACTTTGTTGGAGACCACGGCTGTTGGGATTGTTCTGTTCTGCCTACGGTGTATAAACTAAAGAAACCTGTTAAAGAACAGCAGGTGACCCATCTTGGCGTTGATATTTTTACCATCGCGACGCCCCTTTTTGATGAGAAAGGTAATGTTGAATTTGTTCCAATGAGTGTACGAGATGATTTCCATGAAGCCCACATTCAACGCCTTTCTGACATAAAAAACACCTATGAATCCCCGCGTGAAAAACTGAGGGAAAACCTTGTATTCCGCAGTGAATCCATGAAGCGCCTTATTGCGCTGGCAGATCAAGTTAGCGATCTTGTCTCTCCATGCCTGCTTCTTGGCGAATCCGGCTGTGGCAAGAGCTTACTTGCCAAATACATTCACGAAAACAGTCCGCGTAGAGACAAACCGTTTGTTGTCGTAAACTGTGCTTCTATACCACCAAGCTTGTTTGAGTCTGAACTATTCGGGCATAAGAAAGGTGCCTTTACCGGTGCAACGACAGATAAGATGGGGCTTTTTGCCAAAGCTGAAGGTGGAACGCTGTTTCTTGATGAAATTTCAGAGCTACCACTTCTCATGCAAGCAAAACTCCTGCATGTTGTGCAGGAAAAAGAGTACCGCCCTGTCGGTGGAACTACATCTGTTAAAGCAGATGTAAAACTACTTGCAGCAACAAACAGAAACCTTTTCAGTATGGTTCAAGGCGGCGCTTTCAGGGAAGACTTGTATTATCGACTTAATGTATTTGAGCTAGTGCTTCCGTCCTTACGCAACCGCATGGAAGACTTACTTCCATTGGCGAACTATTTTCTAAATCATTTTGGAAAAGTGTACGGCCGAACAAAGCGGTTTTCGCAGGACGCGATAGACATTATGATGCGATATGACTGGCGGGGAAACGTACGAGAACTCTCCCACACCATTGAACGGCTCATGGTTATTACTGAAGGTGAAGTGATTGAACCCCGTCACCTGCCGTCATCTGTATATGAAATTAACCTTTGTGAGCGCGGGCAAACCTCGAATAGTCTGGACAGAGCACTTGAGAATGTTGAGCGCAAAATGCTCCTCGGGGCATATGAAAAATTACAGAGCACCCGTAAGGTTGCTGCGGCCCTGAACATCAGCCAGTCACGGGCATCACGGTTACTTAGAAAATATAAAAAAATTAACCAATAGCCTTCCAACCTGGAAAACACCCTGTTTTGAAAACCAACACGCGAGTCGACAGCGACTCGCGTGTCATTTTTGACTCACCCACCTTACCTCCCTTTAACTACGTACTTCTCTTTATATTGCGAGTCGAGAGCGACTCGCCCAAGCTATTCTAAAATCATCTCCCTACTCCTGACAGTATCTATAAGCTTATATTTTCAACACGTTATATGAAAATATAAACTTTGGCATGCCCCTTGCCTTATAAAGGCTGGTTGCTCATCTCACGCAACCAGACAGGAGGATATAGATGAAAATTACTGATGTTGAAGTAATGTGCCTACGCATCCCAACACGCGGAGAGGAATGTGTCTGGGGTGAAGATGCTGTTCTGGTACGTATTACTACCGATACAGGCATAGTTGGCTTTGGTGAAGCCGACACCTCCCCTATGGTGGTTCGTTCTTTTATCGAAACCCCTAATTCCAACCTCGCCTGTTTTGGACTTCGCGAACTTCTTATCGGCGAAAACCCGCTGGAAATCCAACGTCTCTGGGACAAAATGTACGAAAGTTCCAGTTATGCCGGACGCAGAGGCGCAGGTATCCATGCTATCAGTGCAGTAGACATAGCTCTCTGGGATATTGCATCCCAGCACTACCAACAACCAATCCACATGCTTCTCGGCGGTAAATACCGTGACCGAATTAAAGCATACGGAACCTTTATTCCTGCGGATAAACCAGAAGACAACAAAGCGCTGGCGCGTGAACTTCTGGATAAAGGTTTTACAGGCATGAAATTCGGCGGTGGCTTGTTCGGAAACGATTTTGACCACGACCTCAACGTCATTAAGGCCGTACGAGAAGAAGTAGGCGATGATGTAACCCTGATGGTTGACCTTGTTTCCCGCTGGCGCACTTTCGGCAATGCTCTTTCTATTTGCCGTAAGCTTGAAAAATACAACCTTGAATGGGTGGAAGAACCTATTCCTTCCGACGATCTTGATGGATACAGCCGCCTCGCAGCTGCAGCCACACAAAAGGTCGCCGGTGGTGAAATTTTAAGCACCCGTTATGAGTTTAAAGATTTTATCGAACGGGGTCGTCCCGACATCGTTCAACCTGACATCACCCGTTGTGGTGGAATATCCGAGATGGCACGCATTCGCGACATTGCAGATTTGAATGGCGTACAACTTGTTCCACATGGCTTCAGCACAGGCATTCTGCTCGCTGCAACAGTGCAGTTCCTGGCTGCAAGCAAGCACGGCACCCTTATCGAATACTCTCAAAGCGACAGTCCGCTGTTCACTGACCTTGTGGGAGACCTAGTGCCGCTTGAAGATGGTTATGTGCCTGTATCGGACACTATCGGGCTAGGATCACAGTTAAACTGGGATCTTATTAACCAATACAGAATTGATTATTAAATTTTCACAAGGGAAGAGACATGCAAAAACAACAACTTGATAAATTTCTGCTCATTACAAGTTTATCTATTGTAACAGCTATCGTATTAGGCCTTACGATGTTCCCTGAAGCTGGTAAAGCTGGTGCTAACACACTTTTCAGCACATTTACCATGCTCTTCGGAACCCCTGTTCTGCTGGCAGTATTCGCTGCTGTAGTATTTCTTACTATTCTCGGCTTCAGTAAATACGGCAATATTCGCCTTGGATTAGGAAAGCCTGAATATTCCACATTCAGCTGGGTATCTATGATGATTTGTGCAGGCCTCGGTTCTGCTACAGTCTACTGGGCATTTACTGAATGGGCATACTACTTCAACGCACCACCACTCGGTTTCCAAACCAACACCACTGGTGCATATGAAATCGGCACCGCATACAACCTGTTCCACTGGGGAATCAGTGCATGGGCAACATACTGCATCGCTTCTTTACCAGTGGCATATCACTTCCATGTACGTAAAAACAAAGGCCTCAGTCTTTCTGCTGTATGTACTGCAATCCGCGGCGATGATAAGCCTATGACCCCGTTTTGGAAGGCCGTTTGCCGTGTTATCGACATCATCTTTATCTTCACTTGCTTCGGCGGCTTATCCATCACCCTTGGTGTTTCAGTTCCAATGGTTTCAGAAATCGTTTGCTCCGTTATCGGCATCCCAGCCACATTCGGCGTAAACCTCACCATCATCATCGTAATCTCTGCAGTATTCTCCTTGAGTTCTTACATCGGAATCGCCAAGGGTATGGCAAAAATCAGCTCCATGAACACATACTTTGCGATTGCGTTCTGCCTTGCAGTGTTCCTGATCGGGCCAACATTGTTTATTGCCAAGTCCACTGTTAACGGTCTCGGCACCATGTTCCAGAACTTCGTTAAAATGAGTCTGTGGACAGACCCTGTAAATAACAGTGGTTTCCCTGAAGGCTGGACTATCTTCTACTGGCTCTACTGGATTACCTATACACCGTTTGTAGGTCTCTTTGTTACTAAGATTTCCAAGGGCCGTACCATCCGTGCTGTTATTATGAACATGTTGCTTAGCGGCAGTGCAGGTTGTTTCTTCTTCTTCGGCATCATCGGTAACTTCTCACAGCACGCTAACATCAACGGTGTAGTAGAAGTAGCTAAACTGATCAGCACTGGTAAAGGCAACTTTGCGATTGTTCAGCTGTTGAACACCTTGCCACTTAGCACCATCTTTATTGTTGTATTCGCGATTATTTCTATCCTCTTCCTTGCGACTACTCTTGACTCCGCAGCATATACAATGGCTGCAACAGTTACCCCTGGCCTCAAAACAGGTGAAGACCCAGCACCATTCCACCGCCTCTTCTGGTGCATCATGCTCGCCGCTGTTCCTCTTGCAATGATGTTCATCGACGCTCCGCTGAACACCATTAAAACCTGTGCAATTGTAACCTCAATCCCACTTTCCTTCATCATCGGTTACATGGTGTATGGTTTCGTAAAATGGATGGGACAGGATTACGCAGAAAAAAGTGCGGAAACAATTATTGCTGAAGGTCGCAAGTAGTTTCTCTTAGTACGACAAAAAACAGGCTGTGCTGAAATGTACAGCACAGCCTGTATTTATTAGGAATTTCCCATGGCAAAAGCTATCGTAATGACATCCAAAGACAACGTCGCCACAGCTCTTGAAAACATCAACAAAGGCATCGACGTTGAACTCATCGACAAAAAAGGCAACACGCTACCATCAATAAGTGTATGCGAATCCATTCCGGCAGGTAATAAATTCGCGCTGCATGACTTAAAAGAAGGTGAACCGCTGGTTAAATACGGCGTAGAATGTGGCACCATCACAACCAATATTCTGCAGGGACACTTTGTCCATGTGCATAACGTTAAAAGTGATCGCATCGACATCCCTGCCCCAATCATCACAGAGATTTTAGACCAAATGCACTACAGAGAGGGCGAATAACCATGAAATTCAACGGATACATTCGTCCTGATGGCTCTGTAGGCATTCGAAATTCCCTTCTCATTGTCGGTGTGGATGAATGCTGTGACGGAATTTGCCGCGCCATTGCTAAAGACCATGATAACGCAATAGTCATTACAAACTTTGTGACTTGCATGCAGGCTGGCAACGAAGAGTTGCTACATAACATCATCGGGGTCGGAAAAAACCCGAATATTGCAGGCGTACTGGTTGTTGCAATGGGATGTGGCAGCATTAATCCTGAAATTGTTGCAAAGCCAATACGTGAAACAGGCAAAGCAAGTCTTTCCATGCGTGTTATGGACTTAGGCGGAACACGTAAGGCAATTGAGCATGGCCGTAGCCTTGCCCAACAACTTTCTGAAGAAGCAGCCAAATGTGAACGTACAACTGTACCTCTTTCAAAGCTTACCGTTGGTGTAAAGTGTGGCGGTTCCGATGCATCTTCCGGCCTTGCATCCAATCCGGTTGTAGGTTTTGCAGCCGATAAAATTATTGATAACGGCGGCACCGTTATTGGTGGTGAAGTTATTGAATTTATCGGCGGCGAGAAATACCTGCTTGAACGCTGCCGTAATGATGAAGTCCGCACAAAACTTGACCGCATTATGAAGGCGGAAGAAAAACGCTGGTCTATTCCGGGGGCAGATGTGGAAATCATGTCTATCGGTAACAGCGTGGGCGGTCTTACCACTATCGAAGAAAAAACTCTCGGTGCATTGCATAAATTCGGCACCCATCCGGTAGAGGGTGTACTTGAAGCCGACAGAAACGGCATTGAAACACCTGACAAGCCAGGTTTATACTTGGGCGAAGTAACACATCTTTGCGGTGCTTCTGCTATTAATTTCGCAGCAATGGGCGCCCAGTGTATTCTTTGGACAAGCGGTGGTTCCGGATTTAACAACGCAATTGTTCCTGTAATCCGCATCAGCGGTAATGCAGAACTTTTTACTGAAGATCAGGACATAGATGCACGAGCAATTATGCGTGGTGAAGCAACAAGCGATGAGGTTGGTGAACAACTTTTTGCTAAAGTAATTGAAGTAGCAAACGGTGCTGAAACAGCTGTTGAAGGTCTCGGGTATGCATACTGCAGCATCTACCAAAAAGATCAGCGTCTTGAAGGGTGCTTAGGTTTGCTTAAGTAAATACACAGAGCTATTCAGCAGAAGCTCTGCCTCTGAATAAGACAAAAACGGCAAGTCGGCCTAACGCCAACTTGCCGTTTTTTAATTTATTTTGAGATACGTTACTGGACACCTTAACCGGTCTCCGCTCCATATTTTTTCTATAGCGACAGGAAGTTGCAATTAATCAGTAGTGCACAGTCAAGAATGACGTCATTATATCACGGCAGGTTACAAGAGGCACCGCACTCCCCCCATGCCCCATAAACAATGCCCGCATGGAACAGTTGTGCCGTAACAATCCATTTCAAAGGGATCATTATGCCCCGTTACGTCCACACAAGGCACTACAGAACAATTCGTGCAATATGGGTACTCATATTTCAAAACTTGAGTGCGAAAGTTCTGATACTCTTCACTGTTCCAAATTTCGATGATGGAAGAATCATTAATATTGCCAAACGATTGAGGGGTAACCTTTTTGCTGTCCCCATCCATAAAACACGAGTATTCGTGCCATAAGAAATAGCAAGGATGAACATCACCAGTCGGAGTTATGTGAGCAACGCCCTGCTCAACAAAATCGCACTTTCTTTCATAGGAAGCTGTAATTGGTGGTAATGTAAGATCCAGCTGATATTTTCCTGCAATCTCTTGAGCTTTCTCGAATATACTTGCGAGCCATGTTTGTTCAACGCGCTTTTCTTCCGTCGTCCATTGTATGAGATATGCTAAATGCATTGGAATACCGTCAGATAAGGCAGCCTTCATGCGCTCATTAACAAAGTTAATAAACTCCATTTCATCTTCTGTCTTTTTGACCTTCCACAATACATCAAAGTACTTTTCCAGATTAAACCCGCGCTCTTTTGCTTCATCTTGCCAACGCTCAAACTCTGTCAACGACCGTTCTGTATTCGGATTAAAGAGTTCCTGATTTGCCATGGCATCGCTATACGGAAGCATATGTGTAACCAAGGCGAATTCTGCCCCTTGTTCAGCCGCCCATTGCAGAGAATATGGAAGTGAGGCTGCATTGTTGCGCATTAAAACGAACTCTACGCCGATTGACAGCTTTCTCCCTATGACTTCAGAAGCGCGACGCAGATACTCAAAGGCGTATTTAATTCGTCCGATGTCTTCGCCACCATGAAGGATCTCATTTTCATCAACCATGTCGATAGAGATACAAATCCGATCCAACCCTGCAGCCACAAGTTTTTTGGCAAGCTCAAATGTCAACAGCATACCATTAGTTTGGAAACTGATAATTGCATCCGGTGCCATCAATTTTCGTGCGTGCTCAATCATTGCAACAAGGTTTCGAGCAAGCAAAGGTTCACCGATACCATTCAGGAGTAATGTGTTGATGTGCGGAAAAGCAGGTTCCAGCTTTTGAAAGACCTCCATCGACATATCCACTTCTGGAATTCGTGCATCTTTCGTCTGTTTAACGCACATAGAGCAGCGCAAATTGCAGCGAGTTGTTGTCTCTACATACAACTTTGAAGGATATGAATTTTGTAAATTTTTCATCTCTATACTCATATTGTAATGTTCAATCTGGAAGACAACGACTTTTGTTGCTCCCCCATTGGGGCTTTCTGACAAACTGGATAACTTAGGAATAAAGAATTTTGGCAAACTAATCCACCACCAGACTAAGGGGTGGACAGGAAAAAAGTGTGAACGTCAGCAAGTGATGTAGCTCACGAGAAGAAACGAAAAGAAAGACTTTGTATTCACGGTCCTTCCTGTTTTGAATGTGATCAATACAAAATCAATAGCTCTTGTATTCACGACATGTATTCGGGCAAAGAAAAACCGGACAACTATTAACATGGCTGTCCGGTTTTTAATAACTAAAGCAACGACTGCAAATCAGCCGGAGCATCTAGAACAACTTTAGCTCCAGCAGCTGTTAGTTCTTCAGCACCTCTAAACCCCCATGCCGCACCTACTGGAATCATACCGGCGTTATGAGCCGTCTGCATGTCCACATCAGAATCACCAACGAAAATAATCTGTTCAGGCTCAAGCTTCATCGTAGCAGCAATTCCTATCGCACTATCTGGAGCCGGTTTAAGCGGAACATCCGAAAGTCCGCCCTGCACGACAGCAAAATCAACGCCTGGAAGAAATTTTTTAACGGCAACTTTTGTAAGCTCATCCGGTTTATTGGACAGCACAGCAAGCAGCTTATCTGCTGCGACAAACGCCGCAAGCATCTCCATCACTCCCTCATAAGGGCGAGCAATCGTATTCAACAAGCGCCCGTACTCTTCAATGAGTACAGAATACAAAGCCTCGTGCTCTTCCTCACACTGTTTATCTTCAGGCAACACTCTCAATGCAAGTGTTTTCGCTCCATTACCTACAAAATGGCTATATGCACTTACAGGATGCTCGGGATACCCTAGACGAGCAAGGGCCGAGTTAGTTGCCACTGCAATTTCTTCCAATGTATACAGAAGAGTTCCGTCAAGATCGAAAATAACAGCAGAAAACTCCAAAGATTTACTCATGAATATTGCCTTTATTGGATCACAGCCTTAGCTGTGGCGTATTTACTTCAACATACTGCCAATCCCATTGATTAACGCAGTGAGGGCGCACTGTAAAAACCACTGTGGAGAATTGCAACACCCAACTCGTTTGAACTTTCCAAACTACATTATTCTACTGTCCAAACATAGAGCTATTCTCTTTTTGCCGATTCAACTGAAGCGGCTTGATCAAGCCTCCCTACTCCACTGTAATCATCATTATATTCTAATTCACACGGATATCTATGAGGAGTAACCACAAGCCAGTAAAGGAGAAAGTTTATGCAACTAGATATGCACTACTATGGTACTTATGCGCTAGCTCGTGCTGCAGGAATTGCGCCTGACACCGCAACTACTATTGCAACAGCCGCACAATTTGTTGACGACAATTCAGCAGATAGTGCTGTTGAATTTAAAGATGGCGGAAAATTTTTAACTGAAGCAACTGCTCATCATGTAACTTCTGCAGAAAACTTAATAAAAGATGACCAGCGCAGTGTATGGGTTCCTTTTCATTTTTTGCCTGGTTGTGATGGTGAACACTACAGAGAAAAACTCCTTTGCAAAAAAAATAGCAGCAATGCACAAGAACTTTTAACGTTTGCAATAACTTTAAGTGACCGCCCTTATGCTCCAGAACTCATTGGTGCAACCGCTCACATTTTTGCAGATACTTTTGCTCATTACGATTTTTCAGGCGTAAGTTGTCGCATGAACTATATTGATAATAGTTCCTTAACAATACTCAATGAAAACGAATTTTCAGAAGGAATAAAAGGACATATTGCGAAACGAAAAGAAAGTTTTTTTAAAAAATTTGGTTTTACCTGCAGCTTGGACAGCCTAACAAGTTTTAGTGCCGAAACTCTCTCAGGCGGACTTGGTCATGGGGCAGCATGCACTTACCCAGACAGACCTTATCTGAAATGGAGTTTTGTAAGAGAAGAGACTGATGAGACCATTGAACATAACAACCAAGAAGACTTCTTAGAGGCTTGCGAGGAACTCCACAAATTTTTTGTTAGATTTGGAACAGAAAGAAAAGATCTATGCACTCATGAACCTATTTCTTTTGAAGAAATCAGGTCTCATGTGAAAACAATTATATCTACACCTGCTGAAATGGAAAAACGAATAACCCTCTGGACATCAACATGCGAAGAGGGAAAAATTACAGGAAAAAAAGAAAGTATTCCCACTTACAGTGAGTCAGGCTGGAATGATGAAAGAAACGACCTAAACCACACAGCCCATTCCCATGAAGCTCTTGAGCAGAGTCCATATCGTTTCTACCAAGCATCGGCAGCACTGCGTACTTTCATCTTAAGAGATCTATTACCAAAACGTGGTCTGATAGTAGCCTAATCTACCTATTGCTACTTGATACCGTGATAACTCAGTGATTGATCACGGATAAATCATATCATTAGTGCTTACGTTGTCGCTTCTACTACCTAACAAAAAAGAAAAGGATCATAGGTGAAAATCTATGATCCTTATTTATGTTCAAGGGCATTCTATGCCCAAACTATCCTGACAGTTCCTACGTCTACTAATACTACGCACTCAAATTCTATAGGGGATGCCTTGTTACCGCACAATAGTCGTAATAATCTCACCAACCTTAAATCCCCATTTGCGCATAGTGCTCTTATTTACAAGAATATCCGGCGTCATAAGCCACAGCCAATCTTCAACCTGCACAGAAATTGTCCTGCCGCTAACTGGAACCAACAAAGCATAGTCCATACGTAACGCATTTCCAGAAGTCTCAAGCTTTGCGGTGCCTTCCACATCAGAAGCAGTTCCTTCAAAGCGACCATCTCCAACACTGGTGAAATCCCAACGACGTTCAAGTTTCTCACCGTCATCAAAAATAAATTTTTCTGTGAGCACGCCTTTCAAAACGCCCTCTTCTTCACGCCACTCGCCGTGCATAACAGCATTAAAAGAACGCTTAACCTTACCACCAAACCCCAAAATCACACCATGTGCCTTCAATTCACCGGTAAAAAATTTTTCTAAGACTATAGGATGTCCACCTGCGGCATTCTCACTTGGTGTAATATTCGAACATCCTACCAGCATCATTGCACACAACGGCCAGATAATTTTGTTCATTACCCTCTCCTGTTACCACTTCCAGTTATACGACGAATCAACATGTGATAGAGCGGATAAGGCAACACTCGCATGGCCTTGCATGCCCATGAAAACAATGGAGGAAAATGTATTTCCATTTTCTTACGTGAAAGCCCATCCCAAATATATTCTGCTGCACGTTCCGAACTGATGATCAGTGGCATTGGGAATGGATTCAGATCCGTGAGTTGGGTTTTTACAAACCCCGGATTAACGGCTGTTACAGTAAGCCCATAAGGTTCAACATCAAACCGAAGACTTTGAAGGAAATTATTCAATCCTGCTTTGGTGGCACCGTAGGCAGCAGCCCAAGGCAATCCACGATAAGACGACAAAGACCCGACTCCAACAAGGTGCCCGCTACCACGTTCAAGCATATCCGGTAACGCCACCAGCAAGGTGTTAACAGCTCCATACAAATTTATCTCAAACAACTGACGGCAGGCCTCTATAGATATCTGGCTGGCTGGCATATTTATATGCGTACCAGCATTTGCCATTACCAAATCAGGAACGCCCCACTTTTCGCGGACCAGCTCGTAAGCACCCCGCAGTGCATCCTCATTCCGGACGTCTGCTGCAACATACATTAATTTTCCTTCTGCATTGAACTGGCTAATCATCTCAGAAAGTTTCTGTGCGTTACGAGCAGTAAGCGCTACACGCTTTCCTTCGGCGATAAATTTAGTCACCAATGCTTCGCCGATACCGCTTGTAGCGCCTGTAAGCCAAATAGTTTGTACATGCTGCATAGTCTTGCCCTCATTTCAAAATAGTAAAGAGACAATCACAACACTAGCATGTTTTTTTGGTTGGAAAAAGTGCATACTAATTTGATGCCGACCTCTACTTCTCAAAGGGCGAGCTGGCCCGTCCGCTTCTGGCACCGAAAAGTGCGTAAACCCGTTATCCAAGAGCTGACGAGGGGAACGTCTGTTCCCAAGGTGACTCTTGCCTGTATCTTAGGGTTAGTATCCGCTACGTGGCCTCAAATCGGCACTAACCCAATTATGGCATTAATTCTCTCTTGGATTTTTCGTTGTAATAAAGCCATTACCAGTGGAATCAGCCTAGTATTCACTCCATTTCAGTACGTGCTGATGATTCCATTTTTGCGTTTTGGTGAAACACTTCTCGGCATCCCCCATTTCACAACTACTGTTCCGGAAATAATCACCATTGTCGTCACTGACCCCATTGGATCTTTTGCGGTTCTTGGTATCCCTCTTCTCCACGCAATTCTCGGGTGGATTGCCACTTGGTCAGTTGCGGCACCAGTCTTTTATCTACCTATAAGGTACCTTCTTACGCGTCAGGTTAAAGCAAAAGAGCCAACCACCTAAAATTGGCTGTGTGAAATCTAAGAACCAACTTCATAACAATAGCTATCTCATCCTTCCTATAACAAACGGGTTGTAGTACAAATGGTTCTATGTATCAGCAATCCATAGACTACAAATCTACGCCCTTACGTGTGGCAGTTATTGGCGGAGGCATTTCCGGCATCGTGGCTGCTCATCTTATTTCGCGTAAACACAATGTTACGTTGATTGAAAAAGAGCCACAGTTAGGCGGTCACACCTATACCGCCAGGGTCCCTCTTTCACGAGGTAATGCTCCCACCCAATATATTCCTGTAGATATGGGTTTTATTGTTTTCAATGAAGCCAACTATCCAACGTTCAATACTTTCCTCAAGCAACTGAATGTCTCACACGCCAACTCTGACATGTCATTTGCCTTCCATGACCCTGAAACCGGATTTATGTATGCCGGAACAGGAATACGAGGCATGCTTGCGCGTAAACGCAACCTCATCTCCCCTATCTTCTGGCGAATGCTTAACGGAATCAGAAGATTTAACAGTGAAGCTAAACAAGACTTACTGTCAGGAGCTCTTACAGGAAAAACCATTGAAGAATATTTGACAGAAAAAAAATATAACAAAGACTTCGAAAACAACTACCTGCTTCCCATGGCTGGAGCTATATGGTCAGCTCCAGACGAAAACACACACCAATTTCCCGCTGAAGCACTTGTGCGTTTTTTTGACAACCATATGCTGCTAACCCACACTAGACTTCCACAATGGTACTATGTCCGCGGAGGAAGCTACTCATACGTAGAAGCATTCAAAAAACAATTCACAGGAAAAATTCGTACAGACTCACCAGTATCTTCGGTAACCCGTCACTCAAAGGGCGTGCAGGTAATTATAAATCAGGAAACAGAGCAATTTGACGCTGTGGTGCTGGCTACTCACGCGGACATTAGCCTGCGTCTTCTTTCTGACCCCAGTGAACACGAGAAAGATCTACTGACCCCTTGGCACTACACCGACAACCGTGTCGTACTCCACACTGATACAAACTTTCTCCCCCCAAAAGTCTCTGGACGGGCATCTTGGAATTTCATTCGCGACCCAAAACAAAACAAAGGCGGAACGGTGGGGGTGACCTACTACATGAACCGCCTGCAAGATATCAGCGCGCAACGAGAATATGCGGTGACACTAAATCCGATACGAGAACCAATCTCTGGATCTCTTATAGAAGATAAGCAATTCGCCCATCCACAATACTCTTTGCAGGCGATTAAGACACAAGCAAAACTTCCGGAACTTGACGGAGTGAACCGTACATTTTTCTGCGGAGCCTATCAGGGCTATGGATTCCATGAAGACGGAGCTAAATCAGGTACCCGCGTAGCCAGCCAATTTGGAGTATCGATGTGAACAGCTCCCTAATCACATGCAGGGTTCAACACGAACGATTCGCCCCAAAAAAACATGCATTCTCATACCCACTTTATACGTACCTACTGGATATTGATGAACTGCAAGAGCTGAATCAAAAACGAATACTCTTTGGGTACAACAAGCTGCGCCTCGCATCATTCCATGACAAGGACTACCTTCAAGACAATCCAGCTTCAGTTCGTCAAAAGCTCACTGAATTGCTTAATAAACAAGACATTGAATTAGCAGAAAGCGATATAATATATCTGGTTACTTCAGCCCGCTTTGTAAACTACTCATTCAACCCTGTCTCATTTTACTGGATATTCCGTGATAACTGTCTGCAAGGGTGTGTAGCTGAAGTAAACAACACGTTCGGGGAAAAACACGTCTACCCACTGCCCGGCTCAGGAATACCCGCATCAGATTCTTCAACAGAAAACACGTTCCCTGCACGCTACCAGCATCCTAAGCAGTTTCATGTTTCTCCGTTCATGGACCTTACTGGTGAATATCATTTCACATTCGAAGATGTTCGAGAGCATCTCGATGTCACTGTAGAGCTATTTCACGGAACCGACAGGACATTTAAAGCAAACCTTTTAGAAGAAACACGCGTCCCGCTAACAGACATGGCACTGCTCAAAACGGCTTTCACAAAACCGCTAACCGCGCATCTGACTATGCCGAGGATATTGTGGGAAGCAGGAAAGCTACATTACGGCAAAGGCATCCACTTTTACTCAAAACCTGAACCAGTTAGTGATATGACCATACGCCATAAAGATACTCCAAAAATTACGGATAGACTTGCAACAAAGCTGGTACAAACCGCACTCCAACGTATGCAGCTCGGACAACTGACTCTTACCATGCCCGACGGCTCCAGCAAGCGGTATGGTGATGAACATACAGGCTCCAAAGCCGAACTTACGGTCAATTCCCCCTCTCTCTTTCGCAAGATAGCTTGCCGAGGTGATATAGGACTAGGTGAAGGCTACTCAGAGGGACTATGGGACTCACCTGACGTTGTTGATGTCATACGCTTTTTCCTCGAAAACAGGAAAATACACACAAGAACTCATAATGCGCTTACAAACACCGCAGCTATACTCTCAGGAGCGATACAACGGCACTTGCATCTCAAAGCACCCCAAAATGATGAGGCTGGTTCAAAGGCAAACATAGCTGCCCATTATGATCTTTCCAATGAACTGTTCAGGCATTTCCTTGATCCTACCATGACCTATTCAAGCGGAGTTTTTATCAATCCAGCCGATGTGACAGAAGATTTGGAGGAAGCTCAGCTTCGTAAAAATCGACTTCTTGCAGACAAAGCACAAATAACTGCTGACGATCATGTGCTCGAAATCGGTTGCGGATGGGGCGGTTTTGCAGAGCAAACCGCTAAGGAACGCGGATGTCGCATAACAGGTGTTACTCTTTCACAAGAACAATATACCTATGCAACACAGCGCATTAAAGATGCCGACCTTGATCATCTTGTTGATATACAACTTCGGGACTACAGAACACTTTCCAGCCAATATGATAAAATTGTTTCCATCGAAATGCTGGAAGCAGTCGGTCACAAATTTCATGCGGAATATTTCCAAAAGCTGGAAGATCTGCTCGCTCCTTCCGGTCTTGCAGCCATTCAAACTATCACCATTCAAGATGCACATTACGACCATTACCGATGGGGAGTGGACTGGGTACGCAAACACATTTTCCCCGGTGGAGAGCTTCTCTCATTAGCCAGAATCTGTGAGATCACATCTGATACAACATCACTCAGTGTGCAAAAAGTACAAGCTATTGGGCTGCATTACGCCAACACGCTTAATCAATGGCGCAAGAACTTTGAGCAACAATGGCCCCAAATAACCAAACTGGGTTTTGACGACTATTTCCGCAGAACCTGGATCTATTATCTTGCTAGTTGTGAAGCTGCCTTCTTGCAGGGCTATATTAATGATCTACATATCCTGCTGTCTCGTCCTCCCACGTAAAAAAACGTTATCGATTCCAGACAAAAGCCCTTGCAGTACTCTTTACTGCAAGGGCTTTTGCTAATCATCTAATTGTCTTTATAAGTGGTCAGGCAAAATGTCGTACAAAAAAGGCTCCTTCAAAAAACTATCCATTACTTCCCAGCAAGCACCTGATGAAGTAACGCTTCTGCTTTTTCACCACCAACAGGACTCATGTATTCTGCAACACTGAATAACATAACACCATCCGGAGCATAAGGAAGCTCTTGTCGCAGTTGCTCACGAATGCGTTTTAATGGTGCCGGTTCTGCTTTAAAGGTGTCACCTTCCAGTTGAGTAAATATTTCAACAACAGGCTGGACAGTACAACATGATCCCATCATCTGCTCATGCAGTCCTTTAAGATAAATTGGCACTTCTTCAACTGCTAACTTACGAACGCCTACACCGTCCTGAAATAATACGCGGCCTACACCAACGTCATCAGCAACTGTCCGCCAGAACAAACCAAGTTTTTCCGGAGAAGCCCAACCATTTGAAAAAGCAGAAACAGACAACGGCTGATTTGGTACCAAAGCGTTAAGGTCACTATAAAGATCCTTAAGGAAGGTACAAAGGATGCCCATATGTGTTTCACCAAGCCAAGTACGATCATCGATTTCCTGAGAAATATACCATCCCGCAAATGCTGGAGAGCACTGGAGCTGAGGAGCAATAGTCTCAATAGACTTAGTGGTACCCCTGCGAATACGCATCAGGTGTACTTTCAACACCTCCGGGTCAGCTTGAATCTGCTTCCAGAATGTATTTAAAAAGACACCGCCTACGGTAACATACATACCGTATTGTTCTGCATAACATAACACCTTTTCGATGACTGACATGTCATACTCATATGTCGGGTTGCCTGAATTATCCGTAGCATCTTCATACACAACCCACTGCACGATAATTTCGCAGATTCCCAGACGGTGATAGGTATCGAACAACGTCTCCCACTTTGCTTCATCCCATGTTTTCATATCATTTGTGGGTTGGAAAAAGGTTCCTGCTACACCCTGAATAGCAAAGCTGGAACTTGGCAAAACAACAAGCATCAGAACACAACTCATCAGAATTATACGAAGACGACTTATCATGTTACACCCTCTAGAAGTTAAGTCTTAACGAGACACTCACGCCGGAATAGTCGTCGCTGATGTCCTTGGTATATTTGCCATAGGTATATCGAAGCAAAATTTCCCAATCCCGCTTATAGGAAATGTACTGATCCTCTCCCTCAAGCCAACGAAATGATACTGCAGGCCCGAATTCGAAGTGACTCAGATTATTCCTATCTGGAGAAACTTCTCTAAATGTTCCATAAACATGCGGAGTAAGAAGCAACTGATCATAGAAGTTCCATGTCCATCCCTGACGTCCATGAACCAAGAAGACCGTACGTTCATCATCTTGAACATATTGGTCTACCTCTCCATAAATAAAGGTATAGTTCCAATTTTTCTCAGTTGCCTTCATTGCCCAGCCATCGTTCCAATCACCCATGGCTCGTAACAACGTGTTATCTTCAGCGTCTTCGCCAATTTTAAACAACCGCTCAACGCCCAATGCTATGTCTGCATCTTTAAACGGCTTATAGCGCACACCGGCAGCACCCTGAGTGCCGTCTGCTTCAAAATCAAAGACACCGTATTTCTGACGGTTCACACTCACTCGTGCAATTATCTGGAAAATCCGGCCATCGCGGAAACCAATTTTAGGAGGAGCATAGCCGACCTCTACACCAGCGGTGTTATCAAGAACACCGACCACAATGCCCTGTGTATCTGTATAAAAGTTAGCATCATCAGGTGAATAATTATAAAATCCGGTAACATCCCAACTATCGGTTATGAATCTGATCTCTTCCTTAAAGTCATAGATCTTTCTTCTAAGGGACTTAGCAGTTTCATTTGGATAGAGCCGTTCGTTATCAATAGCTCTTTTAAACCACTCTACAGAAAGCTCATTTCGACAAAGTTGCTTATTAATGTAAGCCAGATCTTCTGCAAGGTTAACGTAATCTGGATCTTTCATCAGAAGATCTTCAAAAATAACTGCCGCTTGCTCTAAATCTTCATGTTTATAATATGCATACCCAAGTGATATTTTATAGGCATCGGCAGGATTCATCTCTACTGCGGTCTGGTAAGAACTAATAGCTCCTTCAAGATCCTCTGAGCTTTCCTGTGCCTGTCCAAGCAGATAATATGCTTCTGCACTTGGTTTTTCGGCAATACCCATACGGAATACTTCCTGAGCCTTATCATACTGTTCGGTCTCTTTGTACACGCGTCCCAAGATTTCATAATAAAGTATGCGGTCATCTACAGTTTCCAACTGCTCAGGGTCAACTGAACACAGCATCGCCTCAGCAGCTTCTAACTGACCAGCAAGACGCAGCACCTGACCAAGCTTAAACGCAGTCGAATCATTAGGTTTAATACATAATGCTTGCTCATAGCTGATAATAGCTTCGCAGTAACTCTTCTCACTTGCGTACAAGTAACCCAGCTGGTTATAGAGATCAGCTGACTTTTGAAGTACTGATTCTGGGGCATTCTGCTCTGCCAGTTTCATATAGTAGAGTGCAAGACCAGGCTTATTGACCTTGTCATAGCAAAAACCTAGTGACAAATCAGCTTGATATCCTGCACCAAGTTCTTTCGCGCGCCTAAACTGCTCAATAGCTTCTGGATAATGTTTTCGACTAAACAAAGCCGTACCCATATCCATCCGCAAGCGAGGGCTGTCGCCACCTACTGCTATAGCCTGGCGCATAAACTCTATCCCCGTATCAACCTCATCCATGTTGATGTAGAGGTAACCTAGATTAACAAGAAGAGTTGTGCGCTGTTTCCGAGTAAGATTTGGATATGTAAGAGCTCTACGGAATGCCGCTGCAGCTTCTTTCACTTTACCCTGTTGCGTATAAATTGAACCTATCATGCTGAAGGCTTCAAAATTATCTACATCAGAGGCGCTTTTCAGGTACCTCTCCAAGATGCTTAAAGCCTTGTCATACTGTTTTGCGCCATAATACGATTCTCCGGCACGAAGAAGTAAATCAGGATCTTTTGTATCCGCAACTTCATATGCTTTAAGATACATATCCCCTGCGAGACCTTTTCTTCCAGAGAGACTTTCGATAGTTGCCATGCGCTCAAGCACCGCCATGGTATCATCACCATAAAGCTCTTCAGATTCTAAGATAGTTTTATAGATCGCTATGGCCTGCTTATGCTGCCCGCTTTTTTCATAGGCAAAGGCTAGTAACATGGAGATAGCAAAATCTTGCTGCTGAGCATCCATTTCCTTTAAGGTAGCAATAGCGTCTTCATAGTCCCCGGCTCCAATCTGAGCCCGAGCTAACGCCAACAGAGTCTTATTGTTATGAGGTTGTTTTTCTAACGCAGCAAGAAATGCCTCTTTAGCTGCTTCATATTGTTTGGAGCCGTAATACAGAAAACCAAGATTCTGTAGCGCGTCTTCTTGTTCTTTTGGAGTAAGGTAACCTGACTCAAGAGCGCTGCTAAGCTCAGTCATCGCCTCATCGTTTCTATCTACTTTTAAGTAAGCTATACCAAGCTGCATACGAACACGTGCTTTGTCTGGGCCTTCATCCAGTTTAGATAAAAGTAGTTCGTATGTTTCTACGGCCTTCGCCCACTCATCACTTTTCGCCTGAGCCGTAGCCAACGCCAGCAGTGCTTCATTCGTCGGCAGAATGGATAATGATTGCTCAAATGCTTCAATTGCCGCATCATTATTGCCTACTTTCAGGGCTACAAACCCTTTCTGGGTATATAATTGGGCCTTTTCTTTCTTGGTTGCGGCAGTCCTAGTCAATCTGTCAAAAAGCCCTAACGCCTCATCATGCTTACCTAAACCTTCCAGAATAAAGGCTTTCAGCAATAGCTGTTTTGATGTTTGATCGTTCTTCAAGGACAACTCAATCCATTCCAGAGCCTTATCATATTGTTTAGTCTCATAGGAAAGTTCAGCCAAGCGATAGGTAACAGACATCATAGTTGGAGCAAGGGCATGCGCTTCGAGCAATACTTTCTGCGCCTTATCAAACTCACGGTCTTTCATAAACATGTCTGCTAAATCGCTAAGAGCAACTAATCGATCCTTATCGGTAAGAGAGTCTCTTCCTGTGTAAGACAATGCTTTTTCATACGCTGTTTTCGCCTCTGCATCACGTCCAGCTCCTTTGTAAGCTAAAGCAAGGATGTAATCGCGCTTTGCAGGAAAAAGAATGTCACCCTCTTTATTAACAACATCCAGCAACAACATGTATTCTTTCTGTTTAATTAACAGATCAATAGCACTGACAAAAGCATCTTCCTGCGCTTTTTTGGGCAGTACACCTTTGTGAATGGTATCAAGTAATAAATCCAACGCATTGGTATTACGCCCAAGCTTTTGCATTGAATTCACAGCCAGCATTAATGCATTGGCATTATCCGGTAACACTTTGAGTACTTCCAAGGCTTGAGTCTTAGCGTTGGTATACTCTCCCAAGTCATACAGAGTCTGTGTGTAATCCAGACGAACTTGTGTATCTTGAGGATCAATTTCCAACACTTTAGCAAACTCAGCAGCCGCTCCTTTACGATCACCCTCTTTAAGCAGCTCATATGCTTTTCCCTTATGAGGGTAGACCTTAAGATGAATTATTTGCCGTTGAATCCAACTTCTATCTTCAACGGATTGTGCGGATGCCACACTAGGAATGGAGAACAACACAATTAAGGTAAGAACAGAAATAAATCGGTACATTAATTGATCTCCCAAGTGCTTAGGAAGTGATCAAGATTTTCTGGTGAAATCACCCCTTGTTCAATAAGTACTTCACCCAACAGCGGACTATGCTTTTCTTGTTCTGTAAGTGCAGAGTTTAGTTGTTTGGCATCGATGTACCCTTTATCCAACAAAAACTCGCCAATTCGTTTAAATTTATCCTGTTCCAAAAAGGCAGCATTCGCCTCTTCGAATTTTTCTTTTGTTAACACTTCCTGACTAATCAATATTTCCCCAAGTGGAAGATATTGACGCCGTTGAGCGCGAAGAGCTTCGGTAAGCTGCTCTGAGGTAATCTCCCCTTTATCAACAAGCATTTTCCCCAGGAATCCAGAGTCCTTCTGAGTAAGCTTACGCTCATAACCTCTCCGTATTGCAAAAGAAATATCACTACGAGATGCAAGACGCAGCCTGACTACATGTCCAATTTTCTGCTCAAGCTCACGCAAGGAAGCTTCATCAAGCATCTCGTTCGTAGCAACAAGGAGTTGCCCATCTCTCATTACCAGTGGATACACGTTGTATTTTACAGCCAATTTAGTAGGAACTAACTCAAGTAGCTCTGCTGGCGTGCTGTAAGGGTCAACTTCCTGCGTCTCAACTCTGAACTGAATTCCCAGCGTCTGAACAAGCTGATCTTCAGTGATGTACCCAAGATCAATAAGAACTTCACCAAGCTTCTTCTTTGTTTTCCTTTTCTCTTTTAAAGCCTTATCCAACTGCTCAACTGTCAAGAAACGTCGATCAAGCAACAGGTCACCCAGTCTACGACGGTAAGCGCGCAGTTCGTCTTCAGAAGGATACACATGACGGGTCTTTTCCCACTCAAGAGTTTCACCAGTAATACGTACTTTTGTGTATTTAGAGATAGCTTTAATAGTTGCAACAAAGTTAATGATGTTACCCCAGAACAACCGTGGTACCGACAAGAGTCCCTGGAACCAGTTATATGTCCGTACAACAAACGTAACACGCATAATAATTCGCCAAACCAGAAAGAACAAACAGATGGAGATCAAAATAGTAGACTCTCGAGAATCATCTACTAACGGCGGAAGTTTATACGACTTGGTCAACGTGTTATAGATAAGCAACCCTAAAATAAGAACAAACAGGAAGTTACCTATAAAGTTAACAAGGTTAGTTACAATGGTTTTACGGTCACGCCAAAGCATGTACTTTGAGGCTAATCCTCCGCGCCATCCCATACTCTCCCACCCTTGAAGGGTTATTCCCATAACCCATCGGGTTTTTTGGCCTACAGCCTGCTTGAATGTATTAGGAAAATACTCGCGGATTGAGATGAATTCCTGAACGCGTTTTTGCTTAGGCCTACGAGTGAAAAAGCTTTTGACCATTTTATTTCGCCAAATCCATTGACGTACAAAGGCCTGCTTGAGACCAAGCTCCTTAATTCCAAGACCAAATGCATAATCTTCTGCAAGAGAGGCAGTATCGAAGAGTAGATTTCTCTGCTTCTTAGCTGTCAGTTCTAGTGTCCTACGGCTAAGAGCCGTGCCCACACCGGCAGAGGGGATAGAACCTGTTAGTGCTTCACGCACAATCAAATCTCGAGTGTGGTTTTCTGCAAATTCATCTAGATAGTGGTTGCCAGTAAAGTCCGACCAGTCTCGTGGCATAGGATGCACTGGGAGCTGAACCATATCCAATTTAGGAATGATGTAGTTACAAAGCTTCAATTGAAGTGGATGGAGTATGTCTTCAGAGTCCTGTAAGACAAAGATATCAAATTTTTTATTGTTCTCTTTTTCGTAGATAAGAATGCCTTCATACAACCAATTCAGACAATCTGCCTTAGAAGTAGGTCCATCATGCGGGGTCATTATTCGTTCTACATTACTATACCTGTCACGCACCTTATCTACTTCGCGTTGCGTAGCTGGGTCATTTGGATACGTTCCTACAAAGATCACGTAGTTGGAATAATTAACGGTCCTAATGGCGTTTTCCAACATACGCCTAATTACAAGACCTTCATCCCAACAGGGAACCATTATGGCAACAGACTGCTCCGGCTTCGCCAGCAACTGTTCTTCCGAAAGCCTCTTGTAATGGTTGGTGATAAACAACCGTCGATAGGTCTCTCGAAAGAAGTAGCAAAGATCTATAAAGAATTCATCTATGCCACTGATCACAAAGACAATCGCAACAAAAATAAAGACGATCTTGAGCACCAAAAATAGAATGATTCCTACTTCGTTTAACATATACGTCCCGCTGCTGTTTGTTTTTCAAAAAACCGTTTGCTCTTAGGCTTAATAGTTACCCCTTCTCGAAACTCACTTTCGTGTACTCTTTCCTGTCATACATCCAAGTAGCCCCCCACCTTCGCACAAGTACACGCAAACACAGCACACACATAAATCTAGAACACAAAGCTGGTATGAATATAACACCTCGTGATACTGTAACATACAATGAACACAATGTTTTTCTATTATAGATACCTAGTATTTTCTCACGCTACTATCCGGTATATCCCTCTCTTTTTCCCCCATGAGCACAAAAAAGCCCTGACAATGTCAGGGCTTTTTCCAATACGAACCTTTAAGCTCAGCACTCTATTGTGTGCATAAGAAATTAATTAATAAAATTAAATAGTAAAATTATTGCTACCTTTTAATCTTCCTGATGTAAGCCAGCAAAGATTCGCTCCGGCGTTAGAGGCAATTCTGTAAAACGAACCCCAGTGGCATTTGCAACAGCGTTACTGATAGCTGAGGCAGGACAAACGAGACTGCACTCACCAGCGCCTTTAGCACCAAACGGTCCTGTTGGATCATGAGATTCAACGATTATGGATTCCATCACAGGAATGTCTTCGGCAGTCGGCAACATATAGCTATGCATCTGGTTATGTGTCTGAACGCCCTTATCATTGTATCTAATCTCTTCAGTTAGAGCGTAGCCGAGCCCCTGAACCACACCACCTTCAATTTGTCCTTCGACAATAATCGGGTTCACGGCTGTTCCTACGTCATGCGCGGCCACAAGCTTCAGCACATCCACTTTGCCGGTCTCAGTATCTACTTCAACATCTGCAAAACACACATGCCAAGGTGGAGCGTTTTTAGGAACGATTTTTCCGGTACTCATGAACTGCTTATTACGTACATGAGCATGATACGCGATATCTTCTAATGAAACTTTACCTTCTGGATGCGCTTTAACGTCATCTAAAAGCACAATTGACGTTTCATCTGTTGCAGATACAGATGACCGGAACACATATCCATTCTGCAAGGTCAGAGAATCTGGGCTAACATCAAAGTACGGTGCAGCATACTCAAAAATCTGCTGCCTTGTATCCTCTGCAGCCTCTTTAATTGCAAGACCTGCTGCATAACACGTGCGGCTTGCATGGCTGCCAATGTCAAACGGGGTCGTCAATGTATCCCCGAAAGACAACGACACATTATCCATATCGATTCCAAATGAGTCTGCTGCAATCTGGACAAGAGAAGTACACACACCTGTACCCATTTCCGGCACACCTGAAGCAACATGCACGGTTCCGTCTGATTGAACCGTAAAGTATGCGTTGTCGTAATCTACACAGAATGGCCATGCATTACTTACGTGTGTTCCAACTGCCATACCCATTCCACGAACCTTATGTGGTGCGGATGCCTTAAGAGACTCTCTATTCTCCCATCCAATACTCTCACCAGCCTGCCTCATACATTCTGCAAGCTCTGTGCTTAAACAAGGGAACGGCAGGCACCATGGATCATTTACTTTCATGATATTTTTCATACGTAGCTCATATGAGCTCATTCCCAACTCATCCGCCATCATATCCACGACCTGTTCCAGAGCAAAATTACCCTGCGGGTTGCCAAAACCACGCATAGCACCGGAGCTGGTACGGTTTGTATACACACTGTGTCCATAGTAACGCTGATTAGGGATACGGTAGATTGCCAATGTCATGGCTCCGCACACCCCCGGGAGTTCAGTACCGAAACCACAGTAGGCACCAGTATTGAAGATACCTTTCATATCGAGAGCTTGGAACGTACCATCTTTTTTGGCACCCAATTTTACCGTTACAGTTGCCGGATGACGTGTATCCGATGCAATGAAGTCTTCTTTTCGTGAATATACAATTTTCACAGGACGCTTAGCTAACAAAGCCAAACCTAATGCTATCGGCTCTGCAAGTCCGCTTAATCCAATGCGAACCCCAAAACCACCACCAATATATGGAGGGGCCAACACGCGAATTTTACTGGCGGGAATATCAAAGATCTTGCCTATAATCGAACGGGAAGGATGAGGAGTTTGTGTTGTAGACCAGATAGTAACTTCCCCGCTGCCGCTGACTTGAGCCAGAGCACTTTGTGTTTCCATCTGAACTTGTTTTACAATCGGCAAAGTAAATTTTTTTTCAATGACGACATCTGACTCTTCCAAGCCTTTTTCAACATCACCGTACGGAATCTTAATGATCTCACCTGGAATATTCTTGCCTTCAGATGTGCACCCTTTTTCGCCATGGAGTTCCGGAGCTGATTCACTCATGGCTTCTTCAGAATCAAAGACAGCAGGCAATAACTCATACTCAACTTTAATTAATGACAATGCCTTCTCGGCAATGGCTTCAGTTGTGGCAGCAACCGCCGCAACCTCATCACCAACATACCGGACTACCTCATCAAATAAATACTGATCCAGCACACGTTCAAGATGCGAAACGGTGAGGAACATAGGAGCTGCAGCATTAAACAGGTTTTTAGGGCCATTTTTATGCGTCATAACGGCCTTAACACCGTCCAATTTTTCTGCTTCTGAAGTATCTATGTTCACAATGCGTGCATGAGCATGGGGACTGCGCAAGACCTTTGCATACAGCATTCCTGGCACAAACATATCACTGGTAAAGAGAGCACGACCTGTTGTTTTATCAACACCGTCACGACGATCAACGTTCTTGCCTACTACGTTCAGTTTAGTCATGGCTCTCTCCTCTTACCGCTGCTTCACGTAATGTTCGTGCAGCATCCTCAATTGCTTCTTCAATTTTCACATACCCTGTGCAACGGCATATGTTTCCAGAAACAGCCTCTAAAATTTGCTCTTTTGATGGTGACTTATTTTTATCTAAAAGTGCTTTCGCAGACATGATCATACCAGGGGTACAGAAGCCACACTGCACAGCGCCCTTTTCAATAAAGCTGGTCTGAAGCGGATGCAGTTCTCCATCCTCTTCTACCCCTTCGATTGTCTCTACAATGGCGCCATCAGCACGCATTGCCGGCATCAGGCAGGAATTCACGGCCTCACCGTTGACAATAACGGTACAAGTACCGCAGCCGCCTTCACCACAGCCTTTTTTAGTACCTGTTAAATGAAGCTTATCACGCAGGACATCCACAAACAGTTCAAACGGATCAACACGGACAGAAACAGGTTCACCATTCAACACAAACGATACAAGCTTAGTATTCATATATAGAGCCTCCCTTCTACCCTTGCTGTGCATCAGCAATAGCCGCCCGCAACACTCGTTCAATGCATACAGGAAGAACACCTATGCGATATTCTTTTGAACCGCGGACAGCACTACTTCTGAATGTAGCCTGTTCTCTTGCCAGCTTCCCTGCCTGCTTTATGTTTTCATCTGTAATTTCTGCTCCCCGCAGAAATTCCTCTGCGGTTACAGCGTGTTGTGGCCCTGCACCAACAGGAGCCATTAACAACTGAGTTTCTTCAAAGGTATTGTTAACGACGCGTACTTTTGCAGAGACATTAAGCATAGGAAGAGAAAGAGCCTTACGCTGCTCCATGCGGACATACGCAGAACCCTCTCCATCTTTTTTCTTTGGGAATGAGATATGAGTAACAACCTGACAGCAGCTATCAATACAAGAAAGGCAGATACCTGCATAAAGTTCATCAAACGGAACAACTTTAGTACCATGCTGATCAACAACCGTAGCTTGTGCATCAAGACAAGCCAACGCAACAGCTGCATCCGCGGCAGGGTTGCCGTTGACTACGTTTCCAACAACGGTTGCGACATTTCGAATCTGAAGCGAGCCAACTTTCCGGCAAGCATCCACCAGCCCCGGTGCATGATTTCTGAGGAGAGAAGATTTTACGACTTGTGCATGTGTGACATTGGCTCCAATAGATATGAAGTCATCTTCCTCTGCAATATGCTGCATACCGTCTATCGCTCGTAAATCAACAAGCTTATCCGCAGATATTTTACCATCATGCATATCAAGAACAAGGTCTGTCCCGCCTGCAATAATTCTAGCTCTCCCTTGTGACTCAGCTAAGATATCTACTGCCTGCGCAACTGTTGCCGGAAAAACATAATCCTGAACCATACAGTGCCTCCAATTATCTGGTAAGAAACATTAGCAGCGGTAAAAAGAAGACTTTTTCAGGGCTGCTAACGACTATTGAAAACAAACCGTCCTTACATATACATTTAGATATAAGGCAGTTATAATTAATATGTATAGTTTTTTGATTATAACTCGACAGCTAATGCCATGCTTTAGTTAGCAAATATCTATATCGAACACACACCCCACAACCATTCTCACTCCACACTAATGAGAATATCCCCCATCGACAGCACTTCCAGACAATCTCGAAAAATTCGTGCCAATATCTGTCATCACAGTAAAAAAACGTTTTATAAAAAAGGATTCTCAAAACCCATTGATTTCAGTTCAATAACCTGTTCATCATAATTATATTTGTAGCGAGCAATCACGCCAGATCAAACACACAAAGCATCAATGACCTATGACTGAACACACTCTTTCTGAACAGACGACCATTGCAGGTATTATCTTAGCTGCTGGAACTTCAACGAGAATGGGGAAAGACAAACTCTCTCTTCCATTTAAAGGAAAGCCGTTAGTACAGCATGTAATTGATGCTGCACGAAAATCACTTTTAGATTCAGCTATTGTGGTTCTTCCTGAAAACTCCGCACTGGAGGCATTGCTGGATCTTACTGATTGTGAAGTCGTATACAGTAGAAAACGACTGGAAGGACAAGCAGAGTCTCTAAAAACCGGACTCCAAAGTCTGTCTGAAACGACACAGGGTGCGATGACACTGCTAGGCGACCTTCCGCTACTCACATCTGACGCCATTAACCATCTAATCCATGCATTTTGGCAGGCCCCGCACCACTGGATTATCCCCATGCGAAATGGAAGACGCGGCAATCCTGTGACTATCCCGAAAAAATGGTTCGGTAATGTACTGGAACTGAAAGGTGACACCGGAGCAAGGCCATTACTTATTGAACCATCACTTCCTGTTCGTCTTATTGAAATGGACGAAGTCGGCCCTTTTTTTGATATCGATACGACACGACAATACGACTTACTTCTTACCCATTACGATACTGCAACAAAATGAGAGCCCGTATGAAAAAAAGACTGCCTACAATCGCAATACGCGGTGCCGGAGACCTTGCAACAGGAGTTGCCATTCGCCTTTACCGAGCCGGAATGCGAAACATTGTTATGCTGGAAACTGACAAGCCACTGGCCGTTCGCCGACATGTTGTTTTCTCAGAAACGATCTATCATCAGGTAGCAAAGGTCGAAGAAGTGACCGCATCATACTGTACTCAACCATCAGAAATAAAAACGGCATGGGGCGACGACGTAATTCCTGTTCTTTGTGACCCTAAGGCCGCGCTATTGGAACAAATCAAACCAGACATCTTAATTGATGCCATCATCGCCAAAAAGAACATCGGAACAAACACTTCAATGGCCCCCTTTGTTATCGGCCTTGGGCCTGGATTTACGGCAGAAAAAGATGTCCACGCGGTAGTTGAAACTAAGCGAGGACACTATTTAGGCAAAGTTATTACAAATGGTTCAGCCATTCCCAACACTGGTATTCCCGGTGCTGTGAACGGATATAGAAAAGAACGTGTTCACTGGGCAGATGAAGCTGGAGTATTTACAACACAGCAGCATATCGGAACACAAATTACAAAGAATGAACTCATTGGCTACGTAAATACCCAGCCAATCACCGCAGCAATTGACGGTGTCCTTCGAGGTCTTCTTCCAGACGGAACGCCGGTACGAAAAGGCACAAAAATAGCGGATGTCGACCCGCGTAATAATCCAAAATACTGCGATGAGGTTTCAGATAAGGCGCTGGCTATTGGCGGTGGTGTTCTGGAAGCAATTTGCGCCCACCTCTTTTCTAACGAGTAGATAATGACCTGCTGTTCACCTCCCCATCCCTCAGCTATATTCCCTACTATTCCCAAATTGATCACGCTTACGGGAGCCGGTGGTAAGACATCTATTATATACTGGCTGGCTTCGGTCATTAAGGAAAAAAGCAAACGAGTCATTATTACAACCACAACAAAGATGTTTATGCCGGATTCCGGTGCTGTCATTCTCCAACATGATTCATCCGACTTTTTTGCCGAACTCAATTCAGCGTTGAAACTTCACACGACCGTGACCGTCGCCTCCCGATATGATCACGAACTAAAAAAACTTATTGGATTATCACAAGAAACGATTTCAACCATCCACCAGTCAAACATTACAGACTGTATTCTCGTGGAAGGTGACGGCGCTGCCCGTAAGCCATTAAAAGCACCAAACGATAACGAACCCGTTATTCCACACGAAACAGAAGTTTGCATCGGTGTTATGGGACTGGACGCGGTCTATTCTCCACTTACTAATGTCACAGTGCATCGACATGAGCTATTTTCTAAGCTCACGGGTCTCCAAAAAGGTGAAAGTATTACTCCATCCGACCTGATTACACTGGCAACATCACAGCATGGTCTATTTCAATATTGTCCGCCCTCATGCCAGCGTTATGTCTTGCTTAATAAGATAGATTTACCGGAAGCCGCTGATACTGTTGCAGAAATTTATTCAGAACTAGACCTAAAGCAATCGAGCCCCACATGGATTGCTTGTTCTGCCCGAAAGAGAAAAGCATTCAACATTTCTGACATGCACACACTATTGACTATCGTAGGTGATTAAAAACAACTTTACTATCAGCATTGATAAAGTACTAAGAATTTCATTTGGGTTACAAAAAAAAAGCCCTGTAGAGACTATCTACAGGGCTTTTTGATACCTTATTTAAACAATATGTTAGCCAGCACAACGCTTCTCCGCCCACAGGCTTGCTCCGAAAGCGCCACACATGTCCGGTTCATCCGCGACAAAAATCGTGTTTTGCTCTCCGAATTCTTCCTGCAGCAGCCTACGAATACATGCATTATTTGCAACACCGCCAGAAAAGACTAACGGAAATTCAAGGCCCACACGTTTCAGCATCGTACTTGTCCGACGGACTACAGACGTATGCAGTGCCAGAGCAATATCCTCCGGTTGAGCACCCTGCGCCATCAAAGAAGTCGCTTCTGTCTCAGCAAAAACAGTGCACATGCTATTGATAAGTGGAGGATTGTCCCCGCATAGCGCGTAGTTACCAAAATCTTCAATACTCAGCTGGAACACATTGGCAGTATACTCCAAAAACTTACCTGTTCCGGCTGCACAGCGATCATTCATTTCAAAACGAAGAATTCCCCCGTTGGAATGTAATGAAATAGCCTTGGTATCCTGTCCGCCTATATCCAAAACTGTTCGAGCTTCAGGAAACAACGCATGAGCACCTAAGGCATGAGCTTTAATCTCTGTGATAGTATCGACCGGATATGAGAGCTCTAGAGTCTTTACCAACTCACGTCCATACCCCGTTGCAACCAGATACTCAGGGGAATGCCCCTCAAGCAATTTTTTACACTGTTCCAACGGTGAAAACGTTGTCGGCAACTGAGCACGGTGTACAACAACACCGTCCTGCTGCAACACAAGTTCCGTTGATCGAGACCCGATATCTATTCCGCCAAACATAGCTAGTCTAACATCTCAACAAAGGCTTCAACACGTGTTTTCAACTGCTCAACGTCTTCCATGCTGTATCCAGTCTCTACACTCAGCATAGGAATATCTTTCTCAGACAGAACTTCCTGCATCTTGATTGCTTCATGAGCATATGGCTGACAGAATGACAGTGCATAGTGAATCACACCATCAGCATTCAATTCATTAACCATATTTGCCACATTCACCATACGTTCATCATTCGGGGTAAAACAAGCACAGTCGATTTTCATGTAACGCTCAACAAGCGCGTCAATCATACCTTCAATTGTGTCAGCAGATTCATCAACAAGGTCACGAGTATTTCGGGAACCAATACAGGATTCCTCACCCACGATTACGGCATTGGAGCTTTCCATAACGTATGGCAGCTTCCAGTTCGGCACAGCCATTGGACAACCGGAAAGCAGCAGACGTTTTGTTCCCGCAGGAACAACACCGTCGCCCTGCGCAATGCGTTCTTCAATTTGATCACAGAGGGTATTAATAGATTGAGTAAAGCGTTCCGGATCATCATAAAAAGAGACCTGATTGATGAGCAACGCATCACGGCCGGAAATTGGTGCAGGGTCAGCTGCTCTAAGACGGGAAAGTCTCTGAAGAGCACGACGTTTTTCATTTACAATTGAAATAGCTTTCTGAAGATTCTCAGCAGTAATTTCTACGCCTGTAAGCTCCTCCAAAGTATCCTTGTAACGGAGTACCTCTGATTTAAAGAGTTGTTTGGCATCCATTGTTTTTGTCTGCGGAACTTCCATTACATGCATCGGCACTAGCTTACCGAATGCTTCATATGCTTTTTTCTTTCCATCGCAGGTTGTTTCCCCAACAACCAAATCACATGACTCCGTGAACGGACAAAGACGGGCAAGCTTAAATCCGATGAAAGATTTAATAAGTGCACAAGTATTACGCGGCACAAGCTTTTCAGCTTCATCAGTTCCTGCATCTGCACCGGAACACAACCCTACATGAACAGCATTAGCAGCTAATGTAAGCTCTTCCGGAACAAAGACACAAAATGTGCCGATGATTTTTTTGCCAGCAGCCTTTGCATCCTGAAGTTCTTTAATTCGAAGCCCGTGAACTTCTGAAAGGACAAAATCCAGATACTCCATTCCTTTCAAACGATTTTCCTGTGAAAGGTAAATGTCTCCATAAAATTTACCAAGTACTTCAAGCAATCCATCATGAGCAGAAATATCAAGATTCAACTTTTCCCACATTTCTGTATGTGCAGCGTCACTCATTACTACCTCCTAAGAATGAAATGCTTATGTATACACACGCTGCAACACCTTAATCAAATTGATAAAAACTATCTGTTCATGAGGGCTTGATTGAAAAACGTAATATATCAGACACAGTACGCATCCATCTAAAACTACCGCACTCTGCCTTAATCATTATCGAATTAAATGAGCTGCTACGTCATACAGTTACCGAAAAAAGCACTTCTCATTATTCAAAAAATCAAGCCCAGTCCTCCCTGAATCACATTCAAAGAAGTTACCAAGCTTTTTTTACACCCTCACCATAGAAGCTAACTTCTTATCACCCCCACAAACTAGATTGAATATCTAACAAAAAGACACTTTTTTCCGGTTAGGCATGAAAAAAATATACAAAAAAGTATTAAGAGACACTTTGAGACAATACCGAATATATTACACCAATTATAAACACCATAACGACAGTAACAAACTGCAGTCACACTCATTACCCCACGTCACAACCATTACTCACAACAGGCCATCGCCTTATAGCAGGTAAAAACTACGCCTCCTGCAATAAAATCTACACAAAAAAACAAAAACTAAATACATACCACGCAACACTCACACTATTGCATGATGTTTTACTATAAAAGAAACCGTTTTCACTACATTAATACATCACTACAGCATTTAACAATACAACTTTATCCTGTATTTTCTTTATATTTCCGAAACACAATGCACAATGTATCCGGTTACAATCTTATTACAAACAAAATATCAATTTCAGAACGCGATATAGCACAGACAAAAGCGTTGCAACATCAGTTTTTTTTTAGTAGCTCGTCTTCTGCATTGACATAAATAGTCAAATGCACACTTTAGTTGCCAACTTTTATTAATTAATTGCTGCTCTATACCTTTAACCTATTTGGAGAGAGAGGATGATTGGTATTTTCAAGCCGGCGCCGCACATTGAGCGTGTGCCTGAAGAGCGAATTGATGCAGAATACAAGAAAAACAAAATGAAAGTTTTTCTTGGTATTTTCATTGGTTACGCAGCCTACTACCTTGTACGTAAAAACTTTGCACTCGCAATTCCTGATATTCTTAAAGAATACCCAGAATACTCTAAAGCAATGCTCGGTACTGCAATGACTGGTCTGTCTATTGCGTACGGTGTATCTAAATTTATCATGGGCTCTATTTCTGATAGAAGTAACCCTAAGTACTTCCTCCCATGTGGTCTGCTTCTTTCCTGTGCCATTCTTGCCTTTACCGGCATGAACAAATGGGTATTTGAAAGTGTAACCCTTCTCGTTGTACTTATGACTCTGAACGGCTGGGTTCAGGGTATGGGTTGGCCTCCTTGTGGTAAAACCATGGTACACTGGTACTCCACCAAAGAACGCGGCATGACCGTTGCTGTTTGGAACGTTGCTCATAACATCGGCGGCGCATTAGTTGCTAACCTCGCGTTCCTTGGTGTTATGATGTTCAACGACTGGGGTGCAAAATTCTACTTCAACGCAGCTATTGCTGCTGCCCTCGCACTTCTCGTGTTCATTCTTATGCGTGACACACCACAGTCCTGCGGTCTTCCTAGCGTTGAAGAATACCGTAACGACTACCCTGAAGGCTACGATGCTAAAAAACACGAAGAAACTTTTACCTTTAAAGAAATCTTCTTCGAACACATCCTTACCAACAAGTACCTCTGGGCAATCGCTATTGCGAACGCATTCTGTTACTTCGTACGTTACGGTGTAGTTGACTGGATTCCTACGTACCTTCAGGAAGTTAAAGGTTACTCCTTTAAAGAATCCTCCATTGCATGGTCCCTCTTTGAATACGCAGCTATCCCTGGCACAATCGTGTGTGGCTGGATGTCTGACAAAATCTTCAAAGGCAAACGTGCTCCAGCAACCATGCTCTTCATGGCTCTTACTCTGGTATTTGTTATTGTATACTGGTTCAACCTCAGCGGTCCTAAATGGATCGACTACGTAGCACTCGTTGCTATCGGCTTCCTCGTATACGGCCCAATCATGATCATTGGTCTCCATGCACTTGACCTCGTACCTAAAAAAGCTGCTGGTACAGCTGCTGGCTTCACCGGCTTCTTCGGTTACGTATTCGGTTCCGCTATTGCTGGCTCCGGTGTAGGTTGGATTGCTGACCACTTCGAATGGCGTGGTGTATTCATCACCATGGTAGCATGTTGTGTGCTCACCATTCTCTTCAGCGCGTTTACCCTCGGCCACAAAGCTGAGTCCAACGGCAAATAGCGTGCTCTAACAGTCCGACTCTGTTCACCACCATGGGCAGATAGGCACCACAAAAACGTAAAAGCCCCGCTTCATATGAAGCGGGGCTTTTTTTATTCATCAAGAATCGAAACAGGAACGCTCAGCAAGCTAGTTTTCCTGCTTAAGCAATACTTCGTCTCGACCGTCAATCTCTTCAATCAAGACGTCTACCTGCTCTATGCGCGCGGTAGCAATCTGTTTGCCTACGTAGTTTGCCTGAATTGGAAGCTCACGATGACCACGATCTACAAGCACCATAAGTTCAATGCGGCTTGGGCGGCCATAATCCAGAACAGCTTCAAGAGCTGCACGGATGGTTCTGCCTGTAAACAAAACATCGTCCACCAGCAGCAAAGACTTCCCGTCCACACTTACCGGAATATCCGTTTTGTTAATCATTGGCTGCACATCAAGTGTAGTCCAGTCATCACGATAAAGGTTAATATCGAGCGAACCAAACTCAATAGTCTTTCCTAACTGTTCTTCTAATACAGTGCGTACACGTGCCGCAATATCTACGCCCCTTCTCTGGATACCGACCAGAACAAGGTTTTCGCACTCACCATGATTCTCAATAACCTGAAACGCAAGGCGGTCTATAGTACGCCGCACTTCGTCTTCAGTCATTACAGTTTTCACGTTTCCCATTTTTATATCCTTTGTTCTGCTTTATTCCATGAGGAACTAATGCCGAGTATCCTATCTTTTTTCTTTCATAAAAGAAACAACATCAATATGCATTCTGTGACCTATGTCATGGGCGTAATACTGTTTTTTTATTATAAATGATGTCCCTTAAAATTATACAGATGAATCATATTCCTTGCATATTAAGCAGTTGTAAAATCAAGTTATACGCTTTTGTATCAGCACATTCTTTTCGGTTACTTAATGCCGTGTCTGTGGTAATATGAAATACTGAAAAACGACTCACCTGTTTCCCGTATTCGGTAGGCCTGCAGGGCACGCAACACACACCGAAATGCCCGTAGAAAGCCAATCTGAAGGCATCCGAAACCCTGATGAAGCAGCTGCATTTCTATTGACAAAGCTAATAACTGTCTTTACTTGATATGAACAACCTACGTGGAGGAAATTCAATGTTTACATTGACTGAAAACGCCCACAAAGAACTTGCGGCGTACTTTGCAGATAAGGAAAAATCTCCTATCCGCATTTATCTGGCTCCGGGCGGCTGAAGCGGCCCAAGATTGGCATTGGCTCTGGATGAGCCAAACGACGACGATTCCGTATTTGAAGAGAAAGAATTTACTTTCTGCATCAATAAAGACCTCATTGAAAAGTCCGGTAAAATTACCATCGACCTTTCTTACATGGGCTTTGTTGTAGAGTCTGAGAACCCTCTCGGCGGCGGCAGCTCTTGTGGCGGTTGCTCCAGCGCAGGTTCTTGCGGCTAGACCAGCTTAGCTTATAAAAGGCGACTTCATTTTGAAGTCGCCTTTTTTTGTAGCCGTTACTATATGAAGAGCTGATAGCTACTCGGTCTAAGCATCGCACTTTATCTATCAGTCACACATCTATTTGACTATTTTTCTCGCCAGCAGGTAGTGTTCCTCCATATAAACTTCGGAGGAACACACTTATGTTCACATTAACTGACGATGCTCGAAAATCACTCGATGCACATTTTCAAGATAGAGAACTGGCATCTATTCGTATCTACCTCGCACCAGGCGGTTGCAGCGGTCCACGTCTTGCGTTAGCCATGGATGAACCGTCCGATGAAGATACTGTTCTTGCAGCAGACCCATACTCTTTTTGTATCAATAAGGATCTGCTCGACAAAACAGGTGCTCTTACTGTAGACATCCACTGTCACGGCTTTGTTATTGAGTCCGAGAACCCAATGGGTGGAGGTTGTGGCAGTTGTGGCGGTGGTTGCGGCAGCTAACCTAAAAAATACACCTATCCAGGCGGTTCTTTTTTGAGCCGCCTTTTTTTTATATACACAGGAGAACTACCATGACATTCAAAGAATCTGTACTGTACGCAATCAAAATTGCACACAAAGAAAAAAAAGAGTTTGTGGTAGGCAAGGAAGACGGGCGATGGGAAGTTCGTGAACTAGCAGATCCTCGTTCTGACCAAATGTCACCAAGCATTATCGTTAACGGAAACGGCATCAAGTATCCGGATGACGAGTACCTTTACGCACAGCTTATTGAAGAAGGCGCATAGCGTTTCATCTTCCGATTCCAAATAGTCTCCTACTGTTGTAGTAACGGAAATGCCCTATCATTAGCAGGGTAATGGCAACACATTGCCTCCCCCCTACAGCATTTCAAACGAATCGGGCGTCCTGACAACAGAGACTTGCTCAAAAAGTAAGTACTGGACAGGCACGCCCCGAAGAAGAACAACACTATGGACGAGTTACCGTACTAAGAAGCTCTCTCCATTCTGCGCAGTTACAAACCCCACACTGAATCTTTTCAAGGTCGGCTTCACCAGCCTGATGAATGCCGGCAATTGCATCTCGTAGTGCCACAACACGATACTCTCTAGCCGTAGCTTCATAAATTGTTGTGCGGATGCAGTTAGCAAACCATGTTCCTGCAATAACAGCCGTTGTTACGCCTTGCTCGCGGAGCATAACATCAAGCTTAGTTTCATAAAAACTTCCCCAGCGTGGCTTATATAAAATATGTTCCGTAGCTGAAATTCGCTGTGGCTTGCCAGTAAGAAGAAGCTCGCCATCTGCAACCACCCCTTCCGGAATTATGTCAGAAACAGGCTGCATTCCATCGGTACCGGGGAGTACCAACTGTAATCCATTCTCTATAGCTTCGCGTCGACAGGCATCGACATTTACTGCATTATTCTCCGGAGAATATATACGGACAATGTGAACAATAGGTAGCCCACATTCACGATAGTATTGCACCATCGCACCAGTCATAGCAGCAACACGGGCTGCTCCCTCACCTTCAGCAGGTGCTCCGGGTAAAACAAAGTCATTTTGTAAATCAATAGTGATAAGCGCACTTTTTTCCGGCTCTGGACGAGTATATTTGGAAAAATGACTGAACATGGTGGTTACATCCTTATATATACGTTACTTCAAACCAACAACATCACGGTTCGAAACAGCTTCGAAATACATTCAGCAAAGATAATTTTTACGAATTAGTCGATCAAGATAATGTCCCTAAACGCTCTGCTAGTAAGCTAAGCTTGAATACCCTCCCACACAGCCTTCAGACAAAACAAGCGCAAAAAAAAAGCCGCACTGAGTGCGGCTTTTTTTTATTTTAGAACTGCTTATTTCTTAAGCCAAGGCATCATCTCACGGAGACGACCACCGACTTCTTCGATCTGATGAGCAGCTTCGATACGACGAGTTGCAGTAAAGAATGGGTAGTTTGCCTGAGACTCAAGGATGAAGTCACGTGCAAAACGACCTTTCTGAATATCTTCCAAAACTCGTTTCATTTCTTTTTTAGTTTCCTCGGTGATAATGCGAGGACCAGTTACATAGTCACCATACTCTGCAGTATCAGAAATGGAATTGCGCATGTTAGCAAGACCACCTTCATACAACAGGTCTACGATCAGTTTTGTCTCGTGCAAACACTCAAAGTAAGCAATTTCAGGCTGGTAGCCTGCTTCACACAGAGTTTCAAAACCAGCTTTAATAAGAGCAGAGATACCACCACAAAGAACTGCCTGTTCACCGAAGAGGTCTGTTTCTGTTTCTTCAGCGAAAGTAGTTTCGATGATGCCGGAACGAGCGCCGCCGATGCCTTCAGCGTAAGCCAAAGCCTTCTCCTGAGCTTTACCTGATGCGTCTTGGTGAACAGCAAACAGACAAGGAACGCCACCACCCTGGGTGTAGGTACGGCGAACGAGATGACCAGGGCCTTTCGGGGCTACCATAAATACATCAACGTCTTTCGGGGCTACGATCTGACCAAAATGAATATTAAAGCCATGTGCAAAGACAAGTGAGTTGCCAGCTTTGAGGTTCGGCTTAATGTCGTTCTCAAAGACAGAAGACTGGTACTGATCTGGGAGTAGGATCATAATGATATCTGCCTGCGCAGCAGCTTCTGCAGCAGACACCGGCTCGAAGCCGTCAGCTTTAGCTAAGTCATAGTTTGCTCCGCCAGGACGCTGCCCGACAACAACATTAATACCAGACTCGCGAAGGTTCTGAGCATGTGCATGCCCCTGGCTACCGTAGCCAATGATTGCTACAGTCTGATCTTTCAGGAGTTCCAAGTTGGTGTCCTGTTCGTAATAAACCTTCATCTCCACTCCCTGCCGTGCTTTGCACGGAACATACGTTTAGGTTGCAGTTTGTATATAAAAACCCCCGCCTGAGGGAAATCACAAGCGGGGGCATGCCAAGCAAATGATTCTTATTTCTCAGGTTGCATGGAGCGTCGCAGCGCGACGGTACCAGTACGTGCAATTTCTTTAATGCCAAAACGGTCTAGTAGTGCAATGACAGCCTCTACTTTACCATGATCGCCTATGACTTCTAGTGTTAGTTCGTCCAGGCTGACATCAACGACTTTGCAACGGAAAATATCTACAATACGTAGAATTTCTGCGCGATTAGATTCAGTAGCGTTAACTTTAATCAACGCCATTTCGCGCTCTACAGTAGAGCTGTGATGCATATCGGTCACTTTAATAACTGTCACTAGCTTACGCAGCTGCTTAACAATCTGCTCAATGATCTGCTGATCACCACGTGTGACAATAGTCATCAAAGAAACACCCTCTTCAAGAACTGGTGCTACATTCAGAGAATCGAGGTTGAAGCCACGTCCGCTGAACAAACCGGAAATTCGTGACAATACGCCCGGTTCGTTTTCTACAAGTACGGATAATACATGTCTCATTACTCTATCCCCTACACCAACAACATTTCTTCAAGAGAGGCACCTGCAGGCACCATAGGATACACGTTTTCTTCTGTCTCAACACGCACATCAACAATACATGGAAGCGGTGAGTCAAAAGCAGCCTTCAATGTTTCTTTAAGCTTAGCGGGATCTGTTACACGGTAGCCTTCTGCACCGTATGCTTCTGCAAGCTTCACAAAGTCTGGCTGTGCATCCATACATGTAGAACAGTAATTTTTATCATAAAACAGTTCCTGCCACTGGCGAACCATTCCGAGGAAACAGTTGTTCAACACGACAATCTTAACTGGCAATTTATGGCTTACAGCCGTCATAAGCTCCTGAATATTCATCTGAATGGAACCATCACCAGCAATATCAATAACCAGTTTATCAGGAAACGCCATCTGCGCACCAATAGCAGCAGGGAAGCCATAGCCCATTGTGCCAAGGCCGCCTGAAGTCAACAACGTGCGCGGCTGACGGAACTGATAAAACTGCGCTGTCCACATCTGGTTCTGCCCTACTTCAGTACTGATAATGGCATCACCTTTGGTCAGCTCAAAAATTGTTTCAACAACATGCTGCGGCTTCAGAGAATCTTCCTGATGATATCTCACAGGGTGGGTGGTCGCCCACTCTCTGATCTGACTATTCCACTCATTGTACTGATCAGCCCAGTCTACATCTGCAAATTCTGTTGACTGCACCTTGAGAAGTCCCTGCAATGCAAGCTTACAGTCGCCAACGATAGGAACTTCAACTTCAACGTTCTTACGGATTGAAGTTGGATCAATATCAATATGGATAATCTTTGCACCTGATGCAAACGAAGAAAGCTTTCCTGTTACCCTGTCGTCAAAACGAGCGCCGACAGCCAAGATAACATCTGCATTACTCACAGCTTTGTTCGCAGCATAGGTACCATGCATGCCAAGCATGCCAAGCCATAACGGGTCATCTCCCGGAAAAGATCCCAATCCCATCAAAGATCCGGTAACAGGAATCTGCATGGTTCGGACAAATGTTCCAAGCTCTTCAGAAGAGTTCGAAGAAATTACACCGCCACCAGTAAAAATTAACGGACGCTTTGCTTCGCTTAGCAGCTCAATTGCCCGTCGCACCTGATTGTTATTCGGCTTGTACGTTGGGTTGTAACTACGCATCTTAATACGTTCCGGATACTGGAACGCGTGCATCTGGTTCTGAACATCCTTTGGAATGTCCACGAGAACTGGTCCCGGTCTACCGGAACGAGCCACATGGAATGCTTCCTTAATGGTAGCTGCAAGTTGGGAAACGTCCTGCACCAAGTAGTTATGCTTGGTGCAAGGACGGGTTATTCCTACAATATCAACTTCCTGGAAAGCATCGTTTCCAATAAGAGGAGTTGGAACCTGACCTGTTAGAACCACTAGAGGAATTGAATCGGAATACGCAGTTGCAATACCGGTAACGGTGTTGGTTGCACCCGGACCGGATGTTACAAGGCAAACACCGACATTTCCGGTTGCTCTTGCATATCCATCAGCTGCGTGTACGGCACCCTGTTCATGACGAACCAGCACGTGTTTTATATCTTGGTGGTTAGACAGCTCGTGATAAATATCAAGAACTGCGCCACCCGGATACCCAAAGAGAACATCAACATTCTCTTTTTTTAAACTCTCTAACAGGATTCTGGCCCCAGAATACTCCATTTACATCTCCAATTCCCTGTACCGATCAAGCATTATTTGTATCTTAGTCTTACCGTCTAATTTCTGTTTCTTAAGCTCACGTAAAGAAACTTCTTCCTGCGGAGTTAAGAGTTTTTTGCTCTCAAGCTTATCTACCTGCTTTTCAAATAAGATGTGCTCATCCCAAAGCGCCTTGAGGGTCTCATCATGGGGCAAGTGTTTCTCGAGTAATTCTACGTCACGTACTTCCATGATTGCTTCTCCTTTTTTGGAGGTTATCGGCAGCCTTTTCGGTTAAAGACTACCCATAGGGATAGAAAACCGTCACATCCACGAGTAACGGGATTCTTATATTGAGAGTGATAATTCACTCATGACAACATTCTCCAAGCGTTACTTTTTCGAGCTATTTTTATGCTTAATCGGCTTTGTAGGTTAATTCCTTTCTACTTTATCCAACTCTCCTGCTGCGAGTATTCATCAGGTTATTATTTCCTGCCGCCTTTATGATAATAAGGCAGCCCCGCATTTCCAACCATGCCACTGTCAGGCACATGGTTAGCTCTGACAGGGACTGCCAGGCTAGTGAATAGCTCCGGCAAGTTGGTACATGGAACGGATAACAAAAATCTGTGTAAACTGAATTGCAAGCAGCAACACAACGGGAGATAGATCCAGCCCGTTGAAATATGTGAACGGTAACCACTTACGAATGCGGTAAAATACCGGTTCTGTAAGATTTCTTAATGTGCGCACAATTGGGTTGTAGGGATCAGGATTGACCCATGTAAGCAGCGCTGAAATAATAACAACCCAGAAGTATATGCTTAAGACTGCGTTTAAAATTTCAGCAATCCCTACTACAAAATTCATGGCAAAAATCTCCATTAAGCCTCCGGTTACACTCCACGGATAAAAGATCTCGGGGAGTTCCACTAAGTTCTACTTAACCATTATGATGGATTACTTATCAAGTAAAAAATGACGAAATTGGCAATTTTTTTTATTTTTTTGTAAAGAGTCTTTTATTTAGACCTGTTACACCACTCGATAAGTATCTGCTTCACTCTTTCAAAGTCATTAATATGAACGCCACGTAAGTCCGTGTTTTTATACGCCCAAAATGAAATTCCAGCACGTTTTGCTGCTTCTTCGTCAACAATACTGTCGCCAATAAATACAACTCGGTCTGCTGACTCGTTCCATTCTTTCATGATTTCGAGCGCTCCCTCAGGGTGAGGTTTACACTCAACTTTTGCAGCAGTCATTACAGGATGGAAAAAGCCATCCATATCATGCTGTTCAAGCACCATTTCCATTGTGTTGGAACGGTTAGTAAATACTGCAAGCTTAAGACCAAGCTCGACAGCCGTTTCCAATAACCCGTACAGACCGGATTCCGGTATCATGAGCGGTAAAACCGTCTTGACATAGTTCACCTTCTTCTGTGCCTCAGGAATAAGATGGTGCTTCTCTTTCGGCACAATGGCTTCATAAAACCCCATTACTGAGGAATAATGCGCCACCTCTTCCTGTTCCTCGGTCAACGGAGGCATACCCAACACATCTAGAACCTGATTATAATATCCAATATTACAGGCACGTGTGTCAAACATTACCCCGTCACAATCGAAGATAAGACCACCAAGTCCGTCTGGAAACATGTTGTCCAATAATTCTGGCGTAAAATTCATTCTTGTTACGTCCACTTTTCACGTAATCTCAAGCTTGGCAGCAATCGCTTGCTGTCAACAAAGGATTTCAGCGCCGTCAGCAACTAATAAAAATCTGACTAGTTCAAAGAGTACGATAAGCAGTATAAAAAGACTACATTAAAAAACACATAAATGTATTTGAGAATATATCTTTTCTAACCCCAGCAAACCAACTCTTAACTACTGAACGTCACAGAGCAGTCCCATATTGACACGCAGAAAATAAATCGTGCCTTTAACAACTACGCTACTGTAAAAATTTCTACTGTCCGGTTGAGGCATTCCCAGCCTTCCGGCACACGAGTGTGTCCTAATAATTCATATGCCTTAACAGAATACAGCTTCCAACCAAAATTCTCAGGCAATGAAAAACCGTATTCTTCGGCAGTAATAGAATCCAGTGTAATATCCTCACCAATTTCTGTGAGAACATCAGCCAGTTCTTTTTTTACCGCTACAAAACGGGTATCTTTCGGCGAAAATTCTATAATTGCAGCTGCCACAGCACGCCATGGCATCCCCAAATCTTCTTCCACATCCCCCACCAAAGCCGCTTTAGGCTCTATTCCGGGGAGTTCTTCCAGATCATCCTCATCCGTAATGCCAAGAATTGCATCCATATTGGCGCTGGAAGCAGTAAATTTATCTTTTAAAGCACCAAGCTCGGCAATGCGCTGCTCCATATCCCAAGCAAGCAACAACGTCTTCTGGGCAGCAATACGAGCCTGCAAAACCGCATCCACAACAGGCTCTTCTTTTTCTGTCGGTACAAATTCACCCGTAGCAGCAAAAGCATCCAGATCGGCAAATTCATCGTTCAGCGGTTCAGGAGCATCATGCTGTGTAGCTTTCTCCGCTAACACCACACTGGACATATCGCGGGCACTACGAAAAGAAAGACCATATTGAAGCAATTCGTGCAGCTGTCCACGAGCTTCTGACGGATTCATTGGAAGCTCCGGTGAAACAAAAAAGGATGCACCAGTGGCCTCACGTAGCCCTGGAGAACAAAAGAGTACTCCTTCCGGCAAGTCAACAGCCACATGCTGCGGCTGCACAGCTGGAATAACAAGAGTAACTTTTTTCGATTCAGATGCGCTCATTAAGTCCCCTAATTATCGTGAACAGCCAGAGGCTGCTTCGGAGGTTTGAGAATGTTTGTACCGGCGGCAAACGCCGGTACAAACAGGTAATTTCAAAATGCAGATCAGGTTCAATTCATAACAACAATCTGTAAGATTACTATCATCCGCACACTGCTTACATGCTCCGACACAAAAATCCGGACACATTGTTCCCGCCGGAGGCAACTCCGCCTCATGCGAATCCCACAACTGTGCTATTTGATCATCATCCAGAGAAAACTTATCCGCGCGGTCTACGAATTCATCGTATGCATTCAAAAAACGGGTAATCTCTGAACAAGACCACTCTGCGTGATCGCCAGGATTTATATGTTCTTCATATAAGCAACGTCCCTGCTGATAAAAAGCACAGTGAACGCCGGGAAGTTTTTGAACCTGAGCGCCCATAGGCTACCCTGCAACAAGATCGTACGGCCACAACTCCATTCCGCCATCAAGAACATACAGACTGGTTGCACCAAGCCCATAGAGGTAACAAGCGATTGAGTACGGAATATCAGAATCATGACTTACGATTACCAGCGGAGTAAAGCGTGGCACTTCGTCCTGCAAACGCTTTTTAAGCTGGGTAAACGGAATATTATATGCGTCTTGAATATGTCCGGCACGCCATGCAATCTGATCACGGAGATCCAAAATAAAGAACTTAGCACCAGCTTCACGAGATGCAATCAGTTCATCTGGAGTGATACCAAAAATCCGTTCTTCAAGCTTGTTAGAGAGCATGGAAGCAGCCTTACGAAGCACCATACCGCCAGCAGCCATATCCACACAGGAAAGAGCCTGAACAGTCATATTACCTGCAAGAGCTACCGCTGTGCCGGAAGCTACAGCATCAATCCAAGCAGCCTCTAACGCACCACAAACCTGTGCACCAAGCACAACGTCTGTAGCTTTGTCACACACAAGTTTTATAACAGCATCTGATTTAATATCTGCAAGGACAGGAGCTGCGTCAAAAATAACGAACTCCGGTTCATATCCAGCAGCAACAGCTTCAGCCTGTGTAAGACCAGTACGAAACGCAACACAATCAGCGGCCTGATAGCGAGAAGAAGCACAGCTACCATTCCATGTTACTGGCTGTTCCAACACGATGGAACTCAACACACGACCATGACTGACAAGAGAATCCACAGAGCTTGCCTCGTAAGGAGCATTGGATTTTCCAGCCACTTCGGCACGTTTTACAGCCACAGCTGAGCCGAAAAGGTAGACATCTTCAAGGCCGCAAGAAAAGTCTTCCTTAACAGAAATAAAACCGGATGGGTCAAGGTCAACACCCTGCTCTGCAACAATTGGGTGTACAGCACGCGGAGCATCTGCCCAGAAGAATACTTCACCCTCAACAGATTCGGAACCGCAGGTTAATGCACGAATATCACCTTCAGGAGTCAATTCAGGAGTCACGGGTCCCTCTGTCATAGGAACAACGCGAACCTTGCCTTCCGCACCTGCTTCAACTTTATCGCTCACAACATGCCAGAATTCCGGATCAAACTCGGCACATTCTGAACGCGCCCATGTTACAGACACTCCAGCCTGCACAAGCGGATCAATAAGTGATAAAGCGTGAGCTCCACCATACACTACCGCAGTCTGCGGCTTGTAGCTTTCCAGCCATTCATCTACAAGGCCAGCCTGCTCCAGCGGCCAAGGGATAACATTCTGCGCCCCACGGACAGCACGAGGCAATCTTGGAGCAGCATCAATTTCCATAATCAGTTTTGTGTAACGAATTGGAATGCTGCCCTGCGGAGAAGAAGCATGAACGGTTTTATTTTTAAAATCCATTTCCATGGAAGTCATAGGTAGTACGCTGATCTGTTTAGCATCAAGCAAAACAGAAGAAACATGCGCCAGCGGATTATTTTTTCCAAATATTCCCTGTTTAGAACCTTCTTCAACTTCAATAGGAACAACTAAGTTAACTTCAGCAGACGGAGCCTGCCTTTTAATGCGCGCAGCGGTCTTGGCACCAGCCAAACCAGAACTTATAATAACAATACGTTCCATTTTTAAACTTCCTCTTTTCTTAAAAAACTTAACAAACGGAGTACTGCCTTTTTTCCGTTTGTTATTCGACATATTACGGGAAACAGCGCAAGAACAACCCCTTGACCTGTAAGCCCCCCGTGTGTATAGCGGCAACATATCCTATGGAGGGAACTATGTTCGGTATCGGTATTCCAGAATTATTAGTTATTCTTGTCCTCGTTCTGCTCGTTTTTGGAGCTAACAAGCTTCCAGAAATCGGCGGCGGACTTGGACGTGCCATTAAAAACTTCAAAAAGGCTACTACCGAGCCTGATGAGATTGATGTCACTCCTTCTTCTGAAAAAAAGAAAGAAGAAAAAGAAGACTAGCAAGCACTTATGGCTTACAAAAAATCCCGAAGTACATCGTACTTCGGGATTTTTTGTATTTCATCAAAGCCTATTCGGCTGCTGGCTGAAACTCGTATGTCAGCCCGCGCCCGTTTACATACTCAGATAACTTTGTAAGAACCTGATCAATATTTTTTGTCTGCACAACCCAGCGTGCAGACACAGAGTCTGCCTGAATAACCACGGCCTCGAGTCTCGCTCCGGAAGCAGAACCCACCCAGCCACGCAGCACTCTATCGAATGCTTCTACTCCGTCAGGGAACAACCAGCCACGCACCTGAAGCACACCTTTACTGGTATTAGCCATCGGCTGCGGACTTGTACTCTGAGAGAAGTACTGCCCCCACACAGAATGCCATGCGTCATCTAAATTTTTTGATTGAGCAGCAATCGGAGCACCCTCGCCCTGAAGCGACAGTTCCCACGTATCACCAACAGGATTCATAACCAAAATAAGCGATGAGTTGTGGTCCGGACGCAAACCGTACAACTGGTGAAGACGACCCAACTTTTCCCATGTTGCGTCCTGTACGCCTGAGTACTGCGGGTTATACACAACAGGTGCCGTCCTGGTTTTAAAGAACCCAAGACGCTTTATCACCGATCTTAATGAAGAACTGTTTACAGAAACTTCTACTGACATTTCCTGCCCGTATCCGTCTGCCATATGGGTAGATCCCAACTCACGATAACTTAAAACATATGCTTTTGCTTTCGGAGCTAAGAACTTACGCAGCTCTTCTTTACGCACGTCCGTAATGGGATAGCCGATAATTTCCAGCGACTCATCAAACACAGCATTTACAAATGCTGCCTGCAACGCACCGGAACGAGAGCGAACCGAATACGCAGCTTCTTCAGCACCTTCAGGCACTGATTCATACCAGACAGATTGCGCAACGCGAGCCTGAACAAGCGAACTGAACATAAGAACAGCCGCAAACGCTAAACCAACGAGAACTAATTTTTGTTTCATCATATTGAATCTACTGTATGCCTTACAATTTCAGTTGTTCAAATGTACTGTATCGCCCTGCAAAACACCAGAGTTTTATATATACAAAAAGACCGGCTCCCAAAAGAGAACCGGCCTTTATTGCAATAGCTGGAGGTAGCAAAGGGGTTATGCAAAAACTACATCAACCTGTTCTGCTTCCCGATCATCGCGCTTTTCAATGTTGCCGATAACCCATGCTTTCTGATTCATTGCTTCAAGACGGGACATAACGTCATCCTTGTCTTCAGCGCTGACAATAAGCACATATCCAACACCACAGTTAAAGATCTGCAGCATTTCCGGCCAGCTCAAATCACCCTGCTCTTTCAACCAGTTAAACACTGGAAGAACATCCCATGAACCAAAGGAGATAGAAGCACGCACAGAAGAAGGAAGTACGCGCGGAATATTGTCGTAGAAGCCACCGCCAGTCACATGCACCATGCCTTTGATGTTGAAATCACGCATGAGCACGTTCACTGTTTCTGTGTAAATTGCGGTAGGCTCAAGCAGAACTTCAGACACCTTTTTGTCTGTACCCGGCATAATATCATCGCCGGTAAGTCCGCTCTTTTCAAAAAGTTTACGTACGAGGGTGTATCCATTGGAATGGACACCTGTAGAACTGAGACCAATAATTGCGTCACCAACGCGAATATCAGATCCGTCTACGATGTTGGCATTATCCACCATACCAACACAGAATCCGGCAAGGTCGTACTCGCCTTCTTCATACATATCCGCCATTTCTGCGGTCTCACCGCCAAGCAGTGCCATCTTGGACTGACGGCAGCCAGCTGCAACACCGGCAACCACCTGCTCGGCCTTATCAACGTCGAGCTTACCTGTGGCGAAATAATCAAGGAAAAAGAGTGGCTTTGCACCCTGAACCAGAATATCATTAACGCTCATGGCAACGAGGTCGATACCTACTGTATCATGTTTATCGAACATGAAGGCCAACTTGAGCTTAGTTCCAACACCATCGGTTCCGGACACGAGCACAGGCTCTTCCATACCCGACAGATCCGGTTTGAATAAGCCACCGAAGCCGCCAATATCAGAAAGTACGCCTTTCGTATGGGTATCAGCTACAACGTGCTTAATTCTATCAACAAGGGCGTTTCCTGCATTAATATCAACACCTGCTTCGGTATACGCTCTTGAACGATCTTCAGACATTATCTGCTCCTTGATACTAGTATGATAACAAGATCCTTCGGGAAGCCCGTACATAGGCTTTTACGAAACAAAGAGCAAGGGAGAAACACATGCACTACACTTCAATTACAATGAATTCCTCATCTACTCCAAAAAATGCGCTATTAACGCTCTTTGCAATCGCAATTTGTGTAATAGTTTTGACACCTTCAATATCTGCAGCCAAAAAGCACCATATTGAGCACAGGCAAGACAGAGTCATCGGTACTGACTCTTCTGAGATCATTATCAAAGAAGACTACCTAAGTGGTGATAGAATCATACGTGTTAAGCCGAAAAAGCAAAAAGAAGAGGACTGCAACAAATACACCAGCGGTCAATATCCGGTTATTATTAAATTAGAACCAGACATTTCAAACTATAAAAAGTAGGTCGTTATGCATCCAGCAAGATTATGGAAAACACTCGGAAAGTCGGATGGCACTACACCTGTTAATGTTCAGTGTAGATTATGTAGCCATTTTTGCAACATTGCACCGGACACTACCGGAAAATGCGGTGTGCGCAAAAATGTTGACGGAAAACTGTATACTCTTGTGTTCGACAAAGTTGCAGCCGCCAACCTTGACCCGATTGAAAAAAAGCCGCTGTACCATTTTCTACCCGGAACCACTTCATTCTCTTTCGGAACAGTTGGATGCAACCTTACATGTTCATTTTGCCAAAACTACACCCTCTCAACAACACCACGTTTAACAGGGCAAATTCTAGGACAGCACACCAAACCCGAAAGGCTTGTTGAGCTTGCTCTTGAGTCCGGCGCACAATCTATTTCATACACGTACTCAGAACCTACTATATTTTTTGAACTTGTAGAGGCTACAGCTAAGCTTGCTATCAAGCATGGGTTAAAAAACATTCTCGTTTCAAATGGATTTCAATCCCCTGAATGCCTTGCAGAGCTGAAAGATCTTATCCATGCCTGCAACATTGACCTTAAAGGCGCTACAGAATCATTTTACAGCGACATATGCGGGGCGCACATCCGTCCTGTCCTGCGTAACCTGAAGATAATCCGTGAAATGGATTGGTGGCTGGAAGTAACCACCCTTGTTATTCCTGATGAGAATGACGATGAAAAAGAACTTTCCACCATCGCCCGTTTTATAAATGATGAACTCGGCAGCGACACCCCATGGCACATTTCACGATTCCATCCAGCATATAAAATGCAAAACCGCATTCCGACGCCGATTGAAACACTTAGAAAAGCTGCTGCTATTGGCAAAGAAGCCGGTCTGAATTATGTATATCTAGGAAATATTCCAGGGCGCGAGGGACGCGACACACTGTGTCCTAAGTGCGGCGCCATAGTTATAGAACGCAAAGGCTACTCGGCAGCCAGAGGCGATTATTCAAAATGTCCAACCTGCGATACACCTATTCCAGGAGTATGGAGTATACATGATTCTCGTTAACACCGGTAACGGTAAGGGAAAAACAACAGCATCTGTCGGTCAAGCTATTAGAGCACTGGGGCAGGATCACACTGTAGCCTTCGGGCAATTTATGAAACGAGACAATCAGGCGGGCGAGCAACGTGTGCTCCACAAATTATTAGGAGACCTCTTTTTAGCTCCCGGAGATGGTTTTCTTACAAAGCCTGAACAATTCCCAAAGCATCGGGCAAGTTCTGAAAAGCTTATATGGTGGGCAAAAGAACGCATCCCTGATGTTGACATGCTTGTGCTGGATGAAGCGCTCTACGCTCTTTCTTCCAAGCTTATTACGCGTGAAGAACTCGAAGAATTAATAGCGCTGGCAAGAAACAATGACACCCATCTAGTACTTTCCGGCAGAAATGCCCCGCAATGGCTTATTAATGAAGCAGACCTCGTAACCGAAATGACAGAGATCAAGCATCATTATAAAGCAGGCGTTCCGGCACAGGAAGGAATAGAGTTTTAACATAAATTTATAAATTTCCTCTTGCCAACGGGAGGACTTTTCCCTAAAAACTTTCTTCGCGACGGAGAGTGGCGCAGGTTGGTAGCGCATCTGGTTTGGGACCAGAGGGTCGCAGGTTCGAATCCTGTCTCTCCGACCACCGAATTTAAAGCTCACAGTGAAAACTGTGAGCTTTTTCGTTTTCAGCGACATAAAACTGAGACTGCTCGATTCTGCACCTCAATTTTCTATATCTCATGAAGGGTTCATAGGACATGAACTCGTTTTCTCCTTGAGAATCAATGGAACTCGTTTCTAAAATGCATAAATTTGATTTTTTCTGCATTTTTTACTTGCAAGTCTTTAGAGTTTTCCTTAGTACTTCTTTCGCGACGGAGAGTGGCGCAGGTTGGTAGCGCATCTGGTTTGGGACCAGAGGGTCGCAGGTTCGAATCCTGTCTCTCCGACCACCGAATTTAAAGCTCACAGTGAATGCTGTGAGCTTTTTTCGTATCTTATGAAAACTGCAAGTACCTACAAGATGAAGGAAGCATCAAATGTAGCCGAATCCATCAAGTAATAATAAAAAATGTGATGAAATAAAAAAAATACATTTTTTTCTTGCAAGTTCCGTCAGTTTCCCTTAGTACTTCTTCGCGACGGAGAGTGGCGCAGGTTGGTAGCGCATCTGGTTTGGGACCAGAGGGTCGCAGGTTCGAATCCTGTCTCTCCGACCACGAATTTAAAGCTCACAGTAGACACTGTGAGCTTTTTTTGTGCCCAATTTCCCCTGACAAGCTCACTCCTCTACAAAAAACAGCTTCCCCGAAAAATATCGCTTTCTTTTAGAGCAGATACATCGTACCAAACCCCTTATTAACAAACTTGTCATTTTTTGGAGTTACAACTGTGATACTTCCTCTTGGTTCATTCTTTAATGTCGCCTGTATTATCGTAGGAGGCGTATGCGGGCTGGCCCTTGGCGGACGCCTGCCAGAACGGGTACGGCATATTGTTTTTTCTGGCTTGGGGTTGTGCGTTCTGATCATCGGCATTCAAATGGGTATGCAAAGCAAGAACCTATTAGTTCTCGTTTTCAGCGTACTTCTCGGCTCCATCACAGGTGAACTGCTTAATTTAGAAAAAAGACTCACAAAAGCCGCAGACAAACTCAAAACACTCATAAAATCGAGCAACTCAAAATTCACAGAAGGATTTGTTTCTACGTCTGTGCTCTTCTGTATCGGATCTATGGCAATACTCGGATCTTTTGAAGAGGGCCTGCGGGGCGAACATACAATCCTGTTCACTAAATCCATCCTTGATGGATTTGCTGCTATGGCCTTTGCTGCCACCTACGGCGCTGGTGTTCTGTTTTCTGCTCTTCCGGTTTTTCTTTATCAGGGAACCCTCACAGAACTTGCAACCTACCTGCAGCCAATCATGACTGAAGGCATGATGACTGAACTCACAGCAACAGGCGGCGCACTCATTATCGGAATTGGCATCAGCTTGCTCGAACTTCGCACCATTTCGTTAACCAACATGCTGCCTGCTCTATTCTTTGCACCGATTCTTACCTATTTCTTAGGATAACGAATCAATAAGCACTACTACCAAGACTGAAAACGAAAAAAGCCACTTTTTTATATTGAAAACCAAACAAACGAGTCCTTTTTTACATAAATTTCGTTTTTTCTGCATTTTTTACTTGCAAGTCGGTCAGGTTTTCCTTAGTTACTTCTTCGCGACGGAGAGTGGCGCAGGTTGGTAGCGCATCTGGTTTGGGACCAGAGGGTCGCAGGTTCGAATCCTGTCTCTCCGACCACCGAATTTAAAGCTCACAGTGAAAACTGTGAGCTTTTTCGTTTTCAGCGACATAAAACTGAGACTGCTCGATTCTGCACCTCAATTTTCTATATCTCATGAAGGGTTCATAGGACATGAACTCGTTTTCTCCTTGAGAATCAATGGAACTCGTTCCTTTTTTACATAAATTTCGTTTTTTCTGCATTTTTTACTTGCAAGTAACGCCAGATTTCCTTAGTTACTTCTTCGCGACGGAGAGTGGCGCAGGTTGGTAGCGCATCTGGTTTGGGACCAGAGGGTCGCAGGTTCGAATCCTGTCTCTCCGACCACGAATTTAAAGCTCACAGTGAACACTGTGAGCTTTTTTTGTATCAACAACCTAGCGGTTACATCCCGCTCAGCGGATAACTCTTAACGCAAGTAAAAAACAGCGCTCTTGCTGCCACTCCCCAATCACCACACTCTATTTCAACAAAAAAACGCCTCTGCGTTTTCACACAAAGGCGTTTTCTTTACGCAATTTCGAAATTAATTGGCTGCTGACAAAATAACGTCAATGGCTTCTACTGCACGTGCAAAGCGCTCCTGCCGTGTCCCCTGAATCTTCACAAAAGCAAGATTTCGGTCTTCCAATTCTTTTTGAAATAAACCTTGCATGTATTCGCGCTCTTCAGGTCTGTCCCGCTGCCCATCATCTTCCCACGGAATATCTACTCCACAGAGCAAGTACAAAGTGTACTCACGCTGCAATAAGGCAGATTCAATCCACTCAGGATTTGTTCCATAGTAATACTTATTATACACAGCAGAAGACAACATATTCGTGTCACAGAGCAAAAAACGAGGCTCTTGAGTCTCTACAGCAAGCTCTGCCTTCAACTGCCCCTTTGCAATAGGAACGGCGTCTTCAAGCGTAAGCACCCCGTCATTAGCAATAAAGTACTCACGCAAATATTCTTCTACATATGGAACGCCGTAATGCTCTGCGAGCATGGCACCCAACGTAGATTTACCTGTACATTCAGAACCGGTCAGCACAATGCGAACGGGAGAACTGCCCCCTGCTCCCACTCTTTTAGCAGTTATGCAGTCTGACATTTGCCCTCTGCGCTTACAGATTCTGTCTGCATGGATTTGTACCAGCTATAGAAACCAGCAACAGCCATAATCGTGTATACCGCCATAAGACCGCTGTACCCAGTCCACCCTTTAGCAAAGTAGATGTAGATATACATCGCGTCCGCAACAATCCACAGAATCCAGTTTTCCAAGTACTTACGAGCCAGCAGGTATTGGGCAATCAAACTGATGACGGTTGTAATGGTATCAAGCCATGGAAACGCAGCATGTAACACGTTTTGCGAAATATATCCAAAAATTGCGATTGCAACTACACCAATGGCAGCGAGCTTCATCGCAAGAGCACGATCAACAGTACGTACTGGCAACGGAGTATCGTTTTCACCACCACGCAACCACTGCCACCAACCATAAAAACCAAGTACTACGTAGACGAACTGAAGAAAGGCATCCATGTAGAGCTTGCCGTCAAACACAACGACCATCCAAATGCCAACACTAATGATACCAATAGGCCAGCATAACGGCTTTTGCCTAACGCTCAGAACAATATAAATTAACCCTGTTGCGATTGAAATACGCTCAGCCCAACTCATAGCTTCTACAAAGCCGAGAATGAAGTTTACTAATTCCATTATATTTCCTTTTGAGGCGCCAGGTACGAGCAGAAGCACCTCATATAAATGTAGCGTAAAAAGGTAGTAGTTGTGCGCGCCCGTGGATGACCACAGGACAACACTCTCGTTCACATAAGCATGTATGTATTGATTGAGTGTACAAAGGTCAACTCGTCACCAAAATCCATTTTACCGTACAACACCCTTCAATCGTAAACGCACCAACCAACGACAGCCACACCGCAATATGTGGAGGGACACAACTATGTCATACATAGATTTAGAAAAAAAAGCGCTTTTTTGCATTTTTTACTTGCAAGTAACGCCAGATTTCCTTAGTTACTTCTTCGCGACGGAGAGTGGCGCAGGTTGGTAGCGCATCTGGTTTGGGACCAGAGGGTCGCAGGTTCGAATCCTGTCTCTCCGACCACGAATTTAAAGCTCACAGTGAATGCTGTGAGCTTTTTTTGTATCCAATTTTTATCATATTGCCTCCCCCAGCAAAGCAAGCACCGCCTCGGGTAATCTTTAATACTTTTTCTACTCCCGCTTGCACTCAGCATAAAAAAAGGAGTTTCAGATTTCTCTGAAACTCCTTTCTGTATTCTAGGAATCAGCACCCCGCCGCAACGAATGCAGCAACATGCGTTACACCCTATTCTACAACGTATGCTTTCAAAATAGCGATCTGCTCAACAGGAACGTCCTGATGGAAACCGAAGCTGCCGGTTTTTACACCTTTCATTGCGTCGATAACTTCAGTACCTTCTACAACTTTACCAAACACTGCGTAGCCCCAGCCACTTACGGTTTTACCGGTGTGGTTAAGGAATGCGTTGTCTTTAACGTTGATAAAGAACTGAGCAGTAGCAGAATCAGGATCCTGAGTACGTGCCATAGCGAGAGTGTATTTATCGTTAGCAAGACCGTTGTCAGCTTCGTTTTTGATTGGCTCACGGGTTGGCTTCTGGTTCATTTCAGTGTCAAAGCCACCGCCCTGAACCATGAAGTTGTCGATTACACGATGGAAGATAGTGCCATCGTAGAAACCGTCACGAACGTACTGTTCGAAGTTTTTAGAGCTTTCTGGAGCTTTTTCTGTATCGAGTTCAACAACAAAGTTGCCCATTGTAGTTTCAAATTTAATCAAAACAGGTTCCCCTTTAGCCAGCGCTGCGCTGGAGGTGAATGTTGCAAAAAGAAGCGCTACTGCGCCAAGTAATTTTAAAAGTCGCATGTGCACTCTCTCCATATTCTTAAATTGATTGCAGGTGCATTATCAAAAGCAGCATCTATCTGCAATATTCCTATGATGAAATAGTAAATTGCAAATCTTCGAACTCATCATCCGCTTGAACAACGTCAATAACAACATGCTGACCTTCTCGTAACTCACCACCGATAAGCTTGCGTGCAAGCGTCGTCTCAACTTTCTGCTGCAAATAGCGTCGCAGTGGACGAGCACCGTACACTGGGTCATAGGCATTGTCTGCTATAAAATTACGCGCAGCTTCTGTAAGTTCCAACGTAATCTTACGACCTTCCAGTCTACCACGCAGTCGAGCCAGAAGAAGATCAATAATCTCTTTGATCTGTTCGCGCAACAACGGTTTAAAGAGTACAGTTTCGTCAACGCGGTTCAAAAACTCCGGTCTGAAGTACTTGCGAAGTTCCTGCATTACGATATCCCGCACATCATCAGCGAGATGCCCATCCGGAGAGATACCCTCAAGCAACAACGGCGCACCGACGTTGGAGGTCATAATGATAATTGTGTTTTTGAAATTAACTGTTCGTCCATGGCTGTCTGTCAGACGGCCATCATCCAGAATCTGCAACAGAGTATTGAATACATCCGGATGCGCTTTTTCAATTTCATCAAAAAGCACAACGCAGTATGGCTTACGACGCACAGCCTCTGTAAGTTGCCCACCTTCATCAAATCCCACATAACCTGGAGGTGCGCCGACAAGACGTGCCACCGTATGCTTCTCCATGTATTCACTCATATCGAGACGTACAATGTTGTCTTCTGAATCAAACAAGGCTTCTGCCAAAGACTTACATAACTCTGTTTTACCAACACCAGTAGGTCCTAAGAAAATAAAGGAACCAATAGGTCGGTTAGGATCAGAAAGTCCGGCACGTGAACGCAAAACAGCCTCAGAAACAGCTTCAACCGCTTCATCCTGCCCTACTACACGTTGATGCAGCTCATCAGGCAAGCGCAAAAGCTTTTCCCGCTCAGATTCAACAAGCCGTGTTACAGGAATGCCTGTCCAACGCGCCACAATGTCAGCAACATCTTCCGGACGAACTTCTTCTTTCAACAGACGTTCTTCGTCTTTTTCTTCTTCCTGCTCAGAGTTCAAGCGATTTTCAAGATCATTCAGTACAGAATATTTAAGCTGCGCTGCTGTATTCAAATCATAATTACGTTCAGCTTCTTCAATCTTACGTTTGGTTTCTTCAATCTGTTCTTTCAATTCCCGCTGCGAATCAATTGCACCCTTTTCTTTTTCCCATCTGGACATGAGATCAGCATGGCTGCCGCGCAGTTCAGAAAGCTCATTTTCAAGTTTTTCCAGACGCTCATGTGATGCATCATCTGTTTCTTTGCGAAGAGCCTCACGTTCAATTTCAAGCTGCATAATCTTGCGGTTTACTTCGTCTAGCTCTGCAGGCAAGGAATCGATTTCTGTACGTATCATAGCCGCTGCTTCATCAATAAGGTCAATAGCCTTATCCGGAAGCTGACGGTCAGAAATATATCTATCGGAAAGCGTTACCGCTTCTACGATAGCGGAGTCGCTGATGCGCACACCATGGTGTACTTCAAAACGCTCCTTCAATCCGCGAAGAATAGAAATAGTATCCTCAATAGACGGCTGTGTCACAAGAAGCGGCTGGAATCGACGTTCCAAAGCAGGATCTTTTTCTATGTACTTGCGGTATTCATCCAGTGTGGTAGCGCCGATGCAGTGCAACTCGCCTCTGGCAAGCATTGGTTTAAGCAAGTTACCTGCATCCATTGCACCTTCCGTTTTACCTGCACCAACAATAAGATGAAGCTCATCGATAAACATTAAAATACGGCCTTCAGACTTTTCAATTTCTGCAAGAACCGCTTTAAGACGTTCTTCAAACTCACCACGATACTTGGCACCCGCAATCAGGGAGCCCATATCAAGCGCAAACAAGCTCTTGTCTTTCAAGCTTTCCGGTACATCACCGTTAAGAATACGGTGCGCCAGCCCTTCTACAATAGCTGTCTTACCAACACCTGCCTCACCAATGATTACAGGGTTGTTTTTAGTACGCCGGGAAAGAATACGGACAATACGGCGGATCTCTGAATCTCGCCCGATTACAGGATCAAGTTTACCCCTGCGAGCTTCATCAACAAGGTCACGACCGTATTTGATCAGTGCCTCGTACGTATTTTCTGGATTTTGTGATGTGACACGCTGTGCGCCGCGAACTTCGTTAAGAGATTTTAACACGTCCTCATAAGAAACGTTCATATCCTTAATAACAGTCGCAACAGCAGGAGCTATTGGAGGTTCCAATGCTACGCAAAACAAGTGCTCAACGCTAACGAACTCGTCTTTCATGCGCTTTGCAAAATCCTGCGCACGTACCAACAGCTGATTCAACTGCTGGGTCACATAAATAGTATCATGACTGGCACCCGGACCACTCACGGAAGGTCTTTTGCGAATTTCTTTCTCTAATGCAAAACCAAAGCGGGCAGGATCAACATTCACACGCTCTAAAATACGTCGAACAAGTCCCTGCTCCTGATCCACCAAAGCAAGTACGAGATGATCAACATCTACCTGCTGGTGTCCGAAACGAATTGCAATGTTCTGTGCCTCGCTGATGGCTGCCTGAGATTTTTCAGTGAACTGATTTAAATCCATCTTGCATTCTCCGAATCATTGAACATATTGAAATATCTAATCGCAGGTACGGTATTATTCCGCAGCGGATTCAAGTTCCTGTACTTTACGCTCCAACTCCTCAACGCGTTCGAGCAAATCTACAATGATCGAACCACCTGTCGGGGTTAAATTAAAATCGTCACAAATACGGATAAGCTTACGTACACGAAACACATCCTTACGAGTAAACAAGTAATGTTTATTCGCAGCCTTAGCAGGAATAATCCATTCCATCTCGAGCAACTCGCCCAACCTTGAAGGATGAATTCCCGTAAGCTCCAAAAACTGAGCCCATGCAATGCGATCCGATCGAACGGGCAATTCTTCAGATATAGCCTGTATCTCTATAATGGTACGTGCCATTGCAAGCCTCCCGTATTTGCGAAGATATTACATCATATTAAAAGTCACGCGGGCTAAAGCTTCCACATTCTTTTGCAAGCTCATCCCATAGTTCCTTTTGCTTATCTGTAGCAGATTCCGGAACAACAATTTTAATTCGTACAAACTGGTCGCCTTTATTGGAGGTGCCACCAAGCCCCTTGCCGCGTAAACGCAGCTTGCGTCCGCTACCGGTACCTGGTGCTATCCGTAAGCTAACGTTACCATCCAAGGTCGGCACGGTTACTTCTGTTCCCAAAGCTGCTTCCCAAGGAGAAAGCGGCAGGTCGAGAATAATATTCAAACCATCAAGGGTGAATCGATGATGCGGTGCAATGGTAACTTTAAGGTACAAATCCCCAGCAGGCCCCCCAGCATATCCCTGATCTCCCTGACCAGATAAGCGGATACGAGCACCGTCTTTAATGCCAGCAGGAATATTCACTTCCAAAGCTTTGGTACCGCCACCTGCTTCAGAAAGAGTGATAGACTTGCGGCCACCATGGTAAGCTTCTTCCAGTGTTAAGGACAAAGAGGCTTCAACATCACGTCCACGCTGTGGACGGTTTGCATAACCACCCTGTCCACCAAAGCCCTGAAAACCGCCAGCACCCTGGAAGCCACCACCGCCAAAGATAGTCTCAAAGAAGTCGCTAAAGTCACCGCCACCCTGAAAGCCACCAAATTGCTGACCTTGGAAACCACCAGCTCCACCAAAATGCTGACCCTGCTGCCAGTTTGGACCAAGCTGATCGTACATGCGTCGTTTTTCAGGATCCTTAAGCACTTCATACGCTTCATTGGCTTCTTTAAATTTCTTTTCTGCTTCAGGATTATTAGAGTTCAAGTCAGGATGGTATTTGCGCGCAAGCTTTTTAAACGCACGAGAAATTTCATCTTTTCCCGCGGTCTTGGATACACCTAAAATTTTATAGTAATCTTTGTACTCAACAGCCATGATCACCCCTATCTATATAAAAATACGTATTTTTTTAAACAATAAAATTCGATATGGGCGCTGTGCACACCGTTTTAGTATTACGCAAACAATGTGTAAGGACTCTTATTTATTGTCCCTCAACGCAATCGAATCATATATAAAACTACTGCTCCCCAGCGTCCTGAGAACAACAGCCATTTTCTATATGCTGAACAAATAGATACAACACTACAATAGGTTCAAGATTTTTTGAGTCAACCCCGCCCCACTGTAATATTGACAATAAAAAACAGCACATTGCCCGTTTACTTTATTCAGGCAACGTGCTGCTTCTCAATAACACACTTATTTTTCTTACAAAAAAACTATCGGCAAATAGCTTTTGCTGCGGCAATGAAACTATCGACTTCTTGCTCAGTTGTGTCGAATGAACAAACAAGTCGCACTTCATGTGTGGCCTCATTCCACTCATAAAATGCAAACTGCTTATGCAATTCTTCCTGATGCTCAGGGCTGATAATCGCAAACACAGAGTTTACATCAACCTTGTTGCAAATTTCGACACCCGGAATACCTGCAAGGCCTTCTGCAAGACGTTTTGCCATTGCATTGGAATTACGAGCTGTTTGTAACCACAGATCATCACGCAGTAGCTCAACAAACTGGCAAGAAGCATAGCGCATTTTTGAAAGCAGCTGGAGATTCTGTTTACGCAGATACTCAAAGCCTTCCGCAAGCTTTTTATCAAAGAAAACAACAGCCTCGCCAAACATCATACCGTTCTTAGTGCCACCAAAGGAAAGTACATGTACGCCTGCATCACGGGTAAATGAAGCAACATCCACCCCAAGCGCTGCGGCTGCATTGGCAATACGAGCACCGTCCATATGCAAATACATGTCATGTTCACGGGCAAAATCACCAAGCGCTTTTACTTCTTCAGGCGTATACACAGCACCGTATTCTGTAGACTGAGTAATAGAGATAACTTTAGGCTGGCTATGGTGCACAACTCCCTTTGCAAAAAGGAACTGCTCAACATCTTTCGGCGTAAGCTTACCGTCTTTCGAATCTACAGTAAGAAGCTTACTGCCAAGCACATTTTCCGGCGCACCTGTTTCGTCAACATTAATATGTGCTATCTCTGAACACACAACTGCATGATATGGTCTCATAAGCGCAGCCAATCCGAGTACATTCGCACCCGTGCCGTTAACCATTACATAAGAAGCAATATCGTCGCCGAATAATGCCTTAAACGCAGCATCAGCATCTGCTGTATATGTATCATCACCGTATGCACAGGCACAGCCTGTATTTGCAGCCGTAAGAGCTTGCATGATACGTGGATGCACTCCAGAATAGTTATCACTGGCAAAGTTAATCACGATTTAGCTCCTTTATCGCTATAAAACACGAAGAACAGCCGCTTCTCGAAAGAAGCGGCTCCGTAAAATTTCAGATTGCAACGTCCTTTTGCTTACAACCAACACTCAACGCTACAGTTTTGAATACAAGTCGAGCGTTTTTTCCAGAAAATGCTGTTCGGAAAGTTCAGCAATCTCTTTTTGTTGTGATTCAAGAATCCGCTGACGGTAAACTTCATCTTTTGCCGCACGCTCAATGGCTCCAACCAAGGCATCAGCACTACCTGCTTCAAACATGGCTTCCTCATCCATAAAGTCCGGCATAACGCCTACACCAGTGGAAATAAGAGGACGTTTGCATGCCATAATTTCAAAAGCGGCACGGGCAATTGTTTCTGACCATTTGGATGCAATCACACCTAAGTCCATAGCAGAAATAGCAGCAGACACATCAGGAACCACACCGGTGATGCGGGTTATCTCCTGAATATTATTGTCAGCAATCCATGATTCCACTTCTACTTGAGACGTTGCTGTTTCGAAGCCAAGCAACATAAGGCGAAGATGCTTCATACCTTTTTCATTGTACAGCTTGCCCACAGCTTCGATAAGCTCTTTTTGCCCTTTTACTTCATCAAAACGGCCGAGCATGGACACGACAAAATGAGAGTCATCGTACCCAAGTTTTTTACGAAAATCAGCACGCCCTTCAGCCTTAAACATAAACTTTCCTGTATCTACCCCACCAAAAATAGTAGATACTTTATGTTCTGGCACATGCAGCTTAGAAATAAAATGCTTTGCCATTACACTGTTTGTAGCAACAACAGCATCAGCAACGTTGGTATGTAACCAGCGGTTAGGAAGATTATTCTTAGGAAGACGCTGGTCTCCCCTTGTTCGTACAAGTTTAAACGATCCAAGATACTTGCGCAGTAGCCCCCAGAGAATAAATCCTTCACCACGATGACAATTGACAACATCTGGAGAAAATTCTTTAATAAGCTTATACAATTGCGCATATGCACGTATGAGCTTAAGCGGATTTGAACTGTTCAAATCAAAATGCAACGGGGTAAAACCCCATTCTTTCGCTTTATCGTCCGCTTCTGTACCCGGTTGAGTAATGACCAATGTCTCATGACCTGCCTCGCGCAGCAAGCGGGCAAGGTACAACCCATACCAGGCAGTGGCATTAAACCAGCGTACATTTATTATCTGTATCGTTTTCATGTGTGGACTCATGACAGCTACACGCTCAGAACGCAAGTGTACTGTTCTATTTCATATTTTTTTATGAGAATTCAAATCAATGACACCGAACGCCTTGATGCGTCAACAAGTGCCTTGTCCGAATATATAGCGTTATCAAGCTACTAGAAAACTGCAAAAAACTCTTTGCAATAGCACTCGAGTGGACTCATTTCGAAAAACAGGCTACCACACGGGCAGATTATACACATTAACTTTTCCGCGACAACGCGGCCAGAACGTATATGACAAAAACATTTGTGACGAAGACATTGGACTTTGATGACATTCATCTTGCGAACGCTCTCTTTGGTCCACAAAACAAACATCTCTCCGTTATCACCAAAGCAAGTGGCGTACAGCTGGATACAAAAGGGACAAGTCTTTCTGCCAGCTCATCTGATCCGGACGCACTACATACGGTTCTTAATCTCCTCACGCAACTCTACGGTCTGCTCAAAGCAGGCAACCCCTTATACGCTAAAGATATCACCTATGCTTACGGCATGCTCCAGCGTGAACCAAACTTAAATTTGCAAAAACTGTTTAAAGACTCTGTTTTTGTTGTTTCCCCTAAGAAAACTATTGCGCCAAAAACATTAAGCCAACGAGACTACCTGACTGCATTACGCGAAAACGAAATGGTCTTTTCGATTGGGCCAGCGGGAACTGGTAAAACGTATCTTGCTGTTGCTATGGCATTATCAATGCTTCTCACAAAACAGGTAAAAAAAATCATTCTTACAAGACCGGCTGTTGAGGCGGGTGAGAAATTAGGATTTTTACCTGGTGACCTTGTGGAAAAAGTCGACCCGTATTTGCGTCCGCTCTACGATGCCCTGCATGACATGCTGGATTTAGAGAAAGTGACGCACATGATTGAAACTGGAGTAATTGAGATAGCCCCGTTAGCTTTTATGCGCGGACGAACCCTCAATAATGCTTTCGTTATATTGGATGAAGCGCAAAATACTACCCCTGAACAGATGAAAATGTTTTTAACACGTATGGGGTACGGTTCCCGCATGGTAGTTACCGGAGATGTAACACAAATTGACTTACCGGTATGTGGTGAGTTCCGCACTCCCCGCTCTGGTCTTATCGAGGCTCAGAGGGTCTTGGCAAATATCAAGGGAATCCGTTTCATACATTTTCACCATGAGGATGTTGTTCGTCATCCACTGGTTGCAAAAGTTGTTAACGCGTATGAGCGTTATTCAACAGAACTGACAAAAAAAGATTAACCGAGCAGGCTATGACTTCTAAAAGTAAAGCGCGCGGTTCAGGACAAAAAGGGTCTGCCAAAATACGTAATGCCATTTCAACTTTTCCAAAACTTGGGCTTTTCGTATTCCTTACTGCACTGATCTGCCTTGCCATTCTTAGCGGAACTAATCTGCGCCCCCCTCTACCACTGTACGTTGCAGGGGAAGTGGCGGCACAGGACGTGCTCGCAACACAGAACTTACTCTTTGAAGATACCAGTTCCACTCTCGCCAAACGCAGACAAGTGGCGGAACTTCAACCGCCTATATACGATCTCGACCGTTCTCCGATTTCCAAAATTCAAGACAAATTTCGACTGATTTTTGATTTAATCAACTCTCCACGAGCCTCCGTAAGTGAAGAAGACGCTATCCGCTGGCAAATTGAAGAACTTCTTAATGTTGAAGTGTCTCGTAAGACCTACAACCATTGGAAAGAAGAACGCTTCCAGACCATTTTTTACACACAAGCACTGCCCTACATTGTAGACATGCTCAACAAGGGCATTGTGGCAGACCGTACTTTACTCCTGCAAAACAGGAACGGCTACGTTATCCGCGACCTTGCGCAAAACAATGAAACACTGCATTCCGTTGCCTTTAAGATTGGTGACCTTTCAACCACCAAAAAAGGATTGTTGAAAGAGCTGCGCAGCAAAGGCAAAGCACCATTACGTACACGTAATGCAGTTCTAGCTCTTATCTCACCGGTGCTGACACCGACAGTTACTCCTAACAGAGTAGAGACTCAGCTTCGCGAACAAATAGCTGTAGATGCAGTTGACCCTGTGTATTACAGCATTAAAAAAGGTGAAAGCATTGTCCGCAAAGGCGAGCGCGTAACCTTGCCTATCCAGATAAAGCTACAGGCGCTGCTAGCACATAAGAACCAGCGATTCTTCCCATACCAGATGCTCGGCGTCTTTATGACAACCCTGCTGCTTGGTGCCGGACTGGCGTTTGAGCGCAGAGGTCGCAGGCTCTGTTCTTTGCGAAACCAGGATTTGCTACTCACAACAATGCTAGTAATCCTGTTTGCCGGTGGCGCAAAAGCATTCACGCTACTACAAAGCAGTTTTGATGGTGCTCAGCATGCCGCAGAACTACTTCCAATCCTCTACCCTGTACCGGGTGCACTTGGATTGGTAGGCTTAATCTTCGGCATCAGACGATGCAGCGTTATTGCGCTAATCATCAGCTTCCTTTGCACTGTTATGATGAGTGGATCAATTGAACTATTCCTGTTCTACTTCCTCGGTGGCATGATCAATGTATGGCTCGTGCAGCATGCAGAAAGCCGTAAAGACATTGCAGTCAGTGGGTTGCCGCTTATGGGTGGTCTTCTCATTACATGGGTTGGTCTGGCTCTTTACCAGCAACTTGATATACCAGAACTCGCTGTAGGTTCAGTCTTTGCTGCAGCTAATGGAATCATTTCTTTACTGGTCGTATTTGCTCTCAGCCCGATCATCGAACTCATTTTCAACTACACCACCCGCTTTAAGCTGATGGAATTGATGAACCTTGAGCAGCCATTGCTTCAGGAACTCATGATGAATGCCCCCGGCACCTATCATCATTCACTCATCCTTTCCAACCTTGTTGAAGCAGGTGCCAAATCCATCGGGGCAAACAGCCTGCTCTGTAAAGTTGCTGCGCTGTACCATGACATCGGGAAGCTGGCTAAGCCTCAATACTTTATTGAAAACCAAGGACGGGCAAAAAACCCTCATGACAAGCTTACCCCTGCCATGAGTACGCTCATTCTTATTTCCCACGTAAAAAAAGGCGTCGGTCTTGCCCGCAAACATCGTCTTGGTCATGAGATTGAAGATATTATCCAGCAGCACCATGGTACATCTGTAATTCGCTACTTCTATACAAAAGCAGCAGAACAAGATGAAACCTTATGCAAAAACGACTTCCGCTATCCTGGCCCTAAGCCGAAAAGCAGGGAAGCAGCAATTGTAATGTTGGCGGATGCTGTTGAAGCTTCCAGCCGCGTGCTTGCCGACCCAACTCCAAGTCGTTTGCGCGGACATATCGATACTATTATGAAAGGCATCTTCTCTGAAGGTCAGTTGGATGACTCTGAGCTTACATTTTCTGACTTAACCAAAGTTGGTGAAAGCTTCCATCGAGTGCTTACCGGCATTTTCCATAGGAGGATTGAATATCCGGAGGAGCAACGAAATGGGTGCATCAAGAACCATGAAGAGAAAAATGGACACCATGAAAGGCCTGAAAAACCTAAAAACGGTACTGCTCCTGAAGCAGCGTAAGATATATGATTACAATTAAAAAAAGCCAGTCAGTCGACTGGCTTCTTCCCTTCTCCCGCACGGAATTAACCCGTGGGATGAATGCAATGCTTTCCGCCATTGGACATGAAGGAAAGGACGTTGAAATTAATCTCGTGGATGATGCCACTATTGCAGACTTAAATGCATCTTTTCTGCAGTGTGACGGCCCGACTAACATTCTGTCTTTTCCCTCCACAGAGGATGGAAGCACACATAATATAGGCTGGCTGGCTTTATCCATGGACACCCTTGAACGAGAATGCCTTCTATACGGACAGGACAGAATAGAGCACGCATTACGCCTTATTGCTCACGGCATGTTGCACCTTGCAGGATACGATCACGGCGACGAAATGTTTGCGCTGACCGATGTTGCTGTTGACGCAGGCTTTGCTTCTATTTAGCAAAAATACTTAACACGTTATCCAACAATAATTCCAGCAATTTTTCTCTATCAATTCTCTAGAAATATACATTGTATTCAATGTAAAAAACTAACACCATGCAAATTATACTGCATGGTGTTTCTTATTTAATGCAACTAAACACATCACAAACTCCTCATCCTGTGGGGACCATATACTACAACAAAAAACATTCCCATTAAGACAATAAATTAGCGACGTTAATTCGACTTAGTATACACAGTTTAACGTAAAAGATTATTGCCCAATATTGTTTCTATTGTATAGTAGATACTCGACACTATACATTTATCGGCATGGGTAATTATGAAAAACGGTATATACTTACTTCTTTTCCTTGCTGCTGGAGCTTTTTTCATTCAGCACCAACGTGAGATACAGCAACTCAGGCAGTTAATTGATTCACAGAATCAAGAACTTCATGCCATGCAAGTAGTGCTGCGCAACAACTCAGTTCAATCAGAATTAGCCCTTGAAATAGGACGCAGGACACAGCAATCCTTACACGATTCACGTGCAAAACGAGTTGTTAAAGTTACTGCCTATAGCCCGCGAAGCATCGAAACTGACTCCACACCGTTCATCACAGCATCTAATACAAAAGTTCGCCCTGGTATTATTGCCGTATCCCGTGACCTTTTTGCGAAGGGTTGGACATTCGGGAAAAAAGTATACATCAAGTCACTTGGCGTATTCACCATTGAAGACCTAATGGCAAAACGCAAAAAAAATCAAATTGATGTTTTTATGCCTGAAACAACTCAGGCTCTTTCATTCGGCAGAAGAAATCTAGAGGCTTATCTGCTCAATTCTCCACCAATTTCAGATAAAACCTATACCCAATTGTATCCCACTCCGCATAAAGACTTTCTTCTGGCTTCGGAAGACCTTTGCAGACGCACGAACTGACCCACGTTCATACGCCCTACTGAACGCATCGGGTATATAAAACAAAACGCCTCTGAGTTTTTCAGAGGCGTTTTGCTTGTAAGATCAAATAATAAAAAACAGTAACTAACTTGCTTCAGTTATCATATCTGTCTTTAAGATCAACTGTTCCTTACAATATGGGCAAGTCAAATCGATAACACGTCCTTCACCACTAATAGAACGAATTCTGCACCGAAACACTTTACCGCAATAGGGGCATCGAACCTTCTTTTCCATACATATATCTCCTCTATTCCCACCCACAAGCTACACATTATATAGGAATAACAAGGGATGCAACTCTAAAAGGAGGTTCACGCAGGCAAGCCCACACAGTACCAACAATTTTCCAGAGTCTGTAGTGTTCCTTGACCTTACGTATCGCAACAACTAAACAAGTCTGGCATTCATTATTTTTCACCCACGAGCACTGCATGAAAAACCTCTTTAAAGACAAAAACTTACTCCTGCTCTTTGGCATCACCCTCTTCGTCGTTATGGGTGTTTCCAGTATCCTTCCAGTACTGCCAAGTGCTGGACGTTCCTTGAATATTCCAGATTCACAGATCGGTTTGCTTCTCACAAGCTTTACCCTTCCTGGTATTTTTCTTACGCCATTTGCTGGAATCCTAGCCGACAGATACGGTAGAAAGGCTGTGCTCATTCCGTCACTCATACTCTTTGGGATCGCTGGTTTTTCATGCTCGTTGACTACAGACTATCAACTCATTCTTTTCCTACGAGTATTGCAAGGTATTGGAGTAGCACCAATCAGCCTGCTTTACACAACCATCACAGGCGACCTGTACTCTGGCCAGAGACGCCTTGAGGTCATGGGCTACAACGCAACTGTACTCAGTCTTGGAACTGCACTTTTCCCTTTCATCGGGGGCCTGCTTGGAGAACTTGGCTGGCAATATCCATTCATGCTTCCACTCTTAGCGCTGCCACTTGCGGTACTCTGTGCAATCTACTTAGACATACCAAATCCGAAATCAAAAGAGACCATCACAAGTTACTTTAAAAAGACAGCTCAAATTGTTTCATCAAAAAGAGCGCTTGTCCTCTTTGGAATGACACTATGTACTTTCACAATCCTTTACGGCCCGATCATCACCTATGTGCCTATCCTTTCGGACACCGTCTTTAACGCAAGCCCGTCCCGTATCGGTTTACTGTTCGCTATATCTTCCGTATTTACAGGTGCTGCAGCCTCACAACTAGGACGCTTACGTAGAATAATACCGGTTCGCACCATGCTATGTTTTGCTGCTGTCTTTTTCTCTGCTGCAATGGTTACCATGCCTATACCTAGCAATTTTTGGCTACTTGCTATTCCTGTTGGATTCTTCGGCATGGGGCAAGGGCTATCCTTTCCAAACCTTGCAGCAAAACTCACCGGCATTGCTTCCATCGAAAAACGCGGAGCTGTCATGGCTGTAAATGGTACAGTGCTGCGACTTGCACAAACAATAAGCCCACCACTCTTTTCACTCCCTCTACTTTTTGGTGGTATTTCTTCCGTCTTCTACAGCGCTACACTTGTCGGTGCAGTCATGTTTTTTCTGGCATTAAATTGTCCCTCAGACGCACACACTCAGAACTAACTTCAACACCCAACCGCTAATCTATGCATATAAAAAGTCCCCCGACCTAGGTGTCAGGGGACTTTTTTGTCTATTTCAATTAGTCCTGATTGCTACTGCACTGAATAATGGCTCTGCAAAATGCAGGGAGATCATCCGGTGCTCTACTGCTTATAAGATTACGGTCTATCACAACGGGTTCGTTCACCCATTTGGCTCCTGCGTTTTCCAGATCATCTGTGATGCCGCGTGTTGAGGTACATGTATACCCATTTAGAATACCGGCAGAAATTGGAATCCATCCACCATGACATATGAACGCTATGATCTTCCCACGTTCATGCATTGCCCGCGTTATACTCTTAACATCCATACAACGACGCAACTTATCCGGAGCAAAACCACCAGGTATAACCAATATATCGAAATTATTAGGATTTACATCTGTAAGTCGAATATCCGCCTTAACAGGATATCCATGGTACCCTCTGTATACAGTGTCCGTATTCTTTCCGGCAAGAACTACTGCCGCCCCCTCTTCAATGAGGCGTAGTTTTGGATACATGAGTTCGAGATCTTCAAACAGATCTTCCACGAACATTAAAACTTTTTTCCCATTCATTAAGCCCATAACGTGCCTCCTACGTTACGTTCTACTGTACCATGTAAAGGGAATTATTCTGTTATTACCTTGTGAGCGGACATAAAAAAAGCGCACAGAGCATGTGCTCTGTGCGCTTGTAATTACAGAAGATGAACTAAGACTAGTCAACCCAGTTGAAAGTACGCTCAATAGCTTTTTTCCAACCAGCGTATCCTTTTTCACGCTCTTCTTTGCCGAGCTGCGGATCCCAGGTTTTATCAACAGCCCAGTTAGAACGAAGATCGTCAATACTAGACCAGTAACCAACTGCAAGGCCAGCTGCATATGCAGCACCAAGGCATGTTGTTTCAGTAACCTGAGGACGAATAACAGGTACGCAGAGACAATCGGACTGGAACTGCATGAGCAGTTCATTCATTACCATGCCACCGTCAACTTTGAGGGTAGTAAGGTCAACGCCAGAGTCTTTGTTCATTGCTTCGATAACGTCGCGAGTCTGATAAGCAACAGCTTCAAGACAAGCACGAGCAATATGGCCTTTGTTTGCAAAGCGGGTGAGACCTGCGATTACGCCGCGAGCGTCAGAACGCCAGTACGGAGCAAACAAGCCCTGGAATGCAGGAACAACATAAACGTCGCCGTTATCTTCCACGGACTTAGCAAGTTCTTCAACTTCAGGTGCTGCGCTGATGAGATTAAGGTTGTCACGCAGCCACTGGATGAGAGCACCTGCAATAGCAATAGAGCCTTCCAGGCAGTATACAGTTTCTTCATTACCAAACTTGTAGCCAACGGTAGTGAGAAGGCCCTGTTTAGACTGGATTGGTTTAGTACCGGTGTTAAGAAGCATAAAGCAGCCGGTACCGTATGTGTTTTTCGCTTCACCAGTATCAAAGCAAGCCTGACCAACAAGTGCAGCCTGCTGGTCACCAAGAGCGCCACAAACAGGTACACGTGCGCCAAGAGGACCATGTTCATCAGTAGAACCCCATGTTTCGTTGTCAGAAGAAGACACGATACGTGGAAGAGCTGCTTCAGGAACATCCATGATATCAAGGATTTCTTTATCCCACTGGAGGGTTGCGAGATCCATGAGCATAGTACGGGAAGCGTTGGATACGTCAGTTACATGTGCGCCGCCTTTTGCGCCACCAGTAAGGTTCCAGATGATCCAAGTTTCCATTGTGCCGATGAGAGCATCGCCGTTACGAGCAGCAGCTCGCACACCCGGTACGTTATCCATGATCCATTTCATCTTTGGACCAGAGAAGTAAGTCGCAATCGGGAGACCGGTTTTTTCACGGAAACGATCCTGACCGCCTTCAGCCATCAATTCTTTACAAATCTTGTCAGTACGGGTGCACTGCCAAACAATTGCATTATAGAAAGGCTTACCAGTTTTGCGGTCCCAGATAACGGTAGTTTCACGCTGGTTGGTAATACCGATAGCAGCGATGTCGGAACCTTTAAGGCCGGCTTTCTTTAAAGCACCCTGAATTACTTCCTGGGTATTTTCCCAGATTTCCATTGGGTTATGCTCTACCCAGCCTGGTTTAGGGAAAATCTGCTCATGTTCTTTCTGATCCATGCCGACAATGCGGCCTTTCTTGTCAAAAATAATAAAACGTGAGCTTGTAGTTCCCTGGTCAACAGCGCCAATGTACTTAGCCATAGTGATCCTCCACTTTTAAGGTAAGGCTAACAATAAACTGATTAATGCTTAAACAGTAAGCCTACTGCTGAGCAACAAACGCTTCAACAGCACGGAGTGAACTAGCAACCGCAATGCCAGTTCCACATTTCATTCGCATCCAGTCCTGATGAGCCAACAGAGAGCCGACAGCGAATACACGCTCGTGTACAACCTCTCCGTTTTCATCAACTGGACGGAACGAAGAATCGACCTCTACACCTGCGGAACTTACTTTGTGTCCACGAGGGTCAAGAAGGTCGGTTCGATGCCACTCTTCACGGTCAGCCGGCTGAGATACTGGCAGGCCCATCACAGTCTCCACAATGTGATGTCTGTCAGCAAACAGTCCGCCGCCGAGGAATCGACCGGTGGCAAGCACAACACCTTTGGCAACCACTTTTTCGGTAGGTGCTTGTACACCGAAGGTCACTTCATAGCGACCATCTTCGAGTGGGGTTATGGAAAATACCTTATTTTGTAACTTTAAATCAACACCTAAGGTACTAATTCTTCCTTCAAAAAGGCTTTTAAGGCGCATACCCGGTACGGAAGCCGGTAACGTCGGGAGTTCGAAAACTTTTACGCCAAGCTCTTTTTCCATTTCTTCCAGAATTTCATCTGCTGTGTAGATACCCAGAATTGCAGGCACACCGACAGCCTCTACACCATCAAGGTGCGGCTTGATAAGGTCATACAGCTTTTCACGGGTTTCTTTCAGCTCCATGGACTGAGCCATTATACCTGTAAGAATAGGCTTCATAGATGCAGAATCCGGGAATGTCAGGCGCATTGTTTTAAGGTTAGACCACTTATCACCAATGGTGGTGGCTACCTGTTTTGCGCTGAATTCACGAAGACCTTCGAAGTCAATCAGCAATGTCGAAGCATTGTTTTTGAAAGCTTCTACACCTGCCCACATGGTAGCAGGAACAGCCCAAGTGGTTTTCTCTGTACCGATCGGGGTAAGCACTTTGCTGTTCGCATCTTTCTCCATACGGTATTCAAGACCGAATTTAGAAAGGAAATCGAACAGTTCGCCATACGCCTTTTCTACATCTTCACGGGTTACATGTGCGTAAGGATGGTTCGGCATATCGGCAGAAACTGCTGCCATTGCTTCCCAAGGGTTATCCCAAAGCTTTTTTTCTTCAACAGGATGAACGGCCATTACGTCGAATAAGCCGCTGGAAAATACAATTTCACCGGTGCTGCCTGCCTGAGTAACAGACAGTCCGCGGTTTGCTGCATACACAGCAGCGGACATACCAGCAATACCGGTACCTACTACAAAAAGATCACGTTCAGTGACTGGCAAGTTGCTCATATCACCCTCTAATCCATTTCCAGATTAAGAAGACCGAAGTACAGTGCTTCTTTAAGTTCTGCCTGATTGAACTGAGCATCCCACAAAATAGGACGCTGACCTTTCCAACGTTTGGAAAGGAAATCACGCATGCTCTCTACACCTTCGTTACCTTTAAAGAGGTCTCGATCGTACATGTGAGCAGCAATACGAGCACCACAGAATGCGCCCTGACAAGAGCCTTTACCCACACGGCTACGCAGGCCGACAGCCTGAATACCAGGCTTTTCGCCCTCACCGAAAGAATCAAGAATAGTGTCAACAGCACTCTTAGGTACGATTTCACATTCGCAAAGGAGGTAGTCTTCTGAATTGTGACGACGCATCCACTCGCGTTTAGTGAGAATGGAAGGCTCCGCCCATTCAGTCTGAACATAATCAGGAAGGACAGTACCGCGGGTGAGACAAGGTGCGTCAACCTTAAGTCGGTTACAAACAAGGTCAGCGCAACGTTCTGCCATAAGGCGGTAGGTTGTGAGTTTACCACCAGTGATGGTGATAAAATTCTCAAGATTTTCTTCTTCATGACTAAGCAATGCATAGCCGCGGCTTGCAGCACGGTCACTGGAAGCATCACCAAGCTGCACAAGCGGACGAACGCCTGCATAGGCACGAACATAACGGCAGGTATCTAAAACAGGTACCATCTGGGCGCCCTGATCAATGTTGCGGTTGATCTCGTCGATGGATGGAGCCACGTTATCAAGATCTTCAACACGAACAGAAGTGGTACCTAAAACAGAAACCGTACCGCCAGGAACGAGAATATCACCGTCTCCCGGAGGACGCAGTCGGTTAATTACACGATGGTTCAGTCGAGAAAGGGTTACAAGCAGGCTACCTTTTGCATATGTCATGCGAATGTTAGCACCTGCCATTTCTGCGACGTTAGCAGCCCATGCTCCGGTTGCGTTTACATACTGTTCAGCTTCAATAACAGACTCTTTACCGGTACGGGTATTAACCACGCGGGCGCCGGTAATTTTTCCGCCTTCTTTTTTGAAACCAAGCAACTTCATGTAGCGCTTGTACACACCCCCGTGTGCTTCAGCGTCTGCAACGTTTTCCAAAGAGAGCTTAAACGGATCGATTGATGCGTCTTCAACTTCATAAGCAGCGATCACATCAGGGTTAAGGTTAGGCTCGAGTTCCAATGCTTCTTCAGGGCTTACTTCCCTGCATGGCACTCCAGCTTTTTCACAGTTGATAGGGAACTGGTTGATGTACTCTTCATCATCACCTTTCACTGCTACAAACAAACCGCCTGTATTTTCAATGCAGTGAGGGGCGAATTCTTTGATGATATCCCCTTCAACTTTACACTCGTTAGCAGAATGCGGGTCAGTGGACACATAACGGGCACCACTGTGAAGCAGGCCGTGGTTACCACCGGATGCACCGGCGTTCACATCACGCTGCTCAATAAGCATGCATTCTACGCCCCTAAGGGCTAAGTCTCGAAAAATACCGGTACCAGTTGCACCTGCACCGATAATCAGTACTTGAGTCTGCAAAAAAACCTCCAGACTTCATGTATCACAAAACAATTATCAACAACAAAAAACACTGCAAAGGAACTACCCTTTGCTCACTGACGGGACAAACACTATTATCTACCGTACAGTTTCACATTCGCACCAGCCTAACAATCTGAAATAAAAGACAGAGTAAAAAATTCTGCAAAGCAATATTTAGCCTGCAAAACTATAAAAAAGACACTTCTCGACTAGTACCGACTATATGTATGCAATCGAACCTATAATGTCCAGCTGTGACTAGGCAGATATCGTGACAATTCGGAGCCATAAAACCCACTTTCTACGTACGTGGACACTGTTCACCTTGCTTAAATTGCTTTTCTCCATTATAGCAGTGTGGCTAATGCGCTTTTTTATTAGGCCGCTTAAGGAGATAAGCTTGAAGGCATCAACTACAAGAATTCAATATTTAGACGGTATTCGTTTTAAACGCGTTGTAAACGCAGCTGCGAAACGTCTCATTGAAAAACACGGGCATCTGAACGACATTAATGTCTTCCCTGTACCGGATGGAGACACTGGCAGCAACATGGCAGGAACAATGGATAACGTTGTTAAAAAATCTGCCAATGCCCTTGACCAATCAATCGGTAAAATGAGTGAAATTATTGCGGAAAGTGCTCTCCTCGGCGCCCGCGGTAACTCCGGTGTTATTCTTGCCCAATTCCTTTGCGGTTTTTCTGAAGGTGTAAAAGGTCTGCAGCGAGTAACTCTTAAAGATTTTTCTGACGCAGCTTCAAACGCATCTAGACGTGCTCTTGAAGCCATATCTGAGCCGAAAGAAGGAACCATCCTCACCGTTATTCGTGACTGGTCAGATCACCTCTCTGCCAACCATCAGAACTACAACAACTTCCACGACCTCTTGTATGATTCCCTTGAGCATGCAAAAGAGTCTGTTCGTTCTACCAAAGAAAAACTCGCTTCTTTAAAAGCAGCCGACGTAGTTGATGCTGGCGCACTGGGCTTTGTATACCTTCTCGAAGGTATTGTAGAATTTACTGAACGCGGCAGCCTAAATAGACAGGAAGAACAAAACATCATTCCTGAAACTTCCAAAGGCGTGCATGACCGTGTAGCTGTTGACAGCCTCACATACTCCTTCTGTACCGAGTGCATGGTTTCCGGTGAAAACATTGACCGTGACTCCCTGCGTGAAGAAATCGGTGCACTTGGTGACTCACTTGTTGTTGCAGGTACTTCCACTAAAGTTCGCGTTCATGTTCATACGAATGAACCTGAAACCGTTTTCAAAATCGCGAATAAATACGGTGAAGTTTCTCATCAGAAAAAAGAAGACATGCTCGAGCAGCACAGAAATCTTCTCACCGTTAAAGAACAGCGCACTGGCATTCTCACCGACTCCACCTGTGACCTTCCAGACGAGTTGCTGAAAAAATATGACATTCATGTAGCACCACTCAAGCTGTACATGGATGACAAGGAAATGCTGGATAAAGTGGATATCTCCACTGAAGAATTTAATAAAATGCTTCCGGAATCCAAGTCTGTAAAAACATCACAGCCTTCTCCGGGGCATTACAAAGCACTCTACGAAGCCTTAAACGCTAACTACGAAGAAGTCGTTGCGCTCCATGTTATGGCAGCACATAGCGGCACATTCCAGTCTTCCAAAAACATGGGTGCTTCCATTCTCGACGATCCGCATGCAGTAGACACCTACACCGTTACCGGTGGTCTCGGTCTGGTTATTCTTGAAGCTGCTAAACTTGCCCAGCAAGGAAAAAGCGCAAAAGAGATTGCAGAACGTGTAGAAGCTATGCGTGACAATGTTTTTGTCCTTGTTGCAATGGACACTGTGGACTTTGCTGTTCGAGGTGGCCGTTTAAACAAAAATATCGGTGCCATCGCCAAGCTACTTAATATCAAACCAGTACTTGAGTTTGATACAAACAACGAAGGCCTATGCGGTATTGCTGCAAAATGCTTTGGTGTTCGTCATTCAGAAGCACGCCTTATCAAACTGCTCAAAAAACGTGTTAAAGGCAAAACCAATCTTCGCTTTGCTATCACCCACGTTGAAGCACCTGAAAAAGCGAAACGTCTTGCAGCTATGCTCAAAAAAGAATTCCATGCCAAGGTTGAATTTGAACTACAGGCATCTCCGGTTCTCGGTTGCTACAGTGGACCGGGAGCATGTGCAGTATCAGTTTTATGTGATTCCTAATTGAAAAGATTAAACATACTAAAAAAAGCCGCTCAAAATTGAGCGGCTTTTTTTGTATTTTACTTTTTATGACTGTTTAACAGGTCTGATCCTAAAGAACAGCGTGTACAACACCGGAACAATAATCAACGTAAGGACTGTCGCAAAGGTTAGTCCAAAGCAGATTGTTACAGCCATAGACGCCCAGAACCTATCAATAACAAGCGGCATCATACCAAGTACTGTGGACATGGCAGCCATGAGCACAGGTCTGATACGGCTTACAGATGAGTCCAGTACAGCTGCATATGGTTCTTTACCGTCAGCAATTTCAACATCAATCTGATCAATCAAAATTACCGCGTTCTTAATCAACATGCCTGAAAGTGAAAGGAAGCCGAGCAAAGCAAGGAAACCAAACGGCTGATTTGTCAGCAACAAACCACTAGTCACACCGATGATAGAAAGTGGAACAGTAAGCGCAATAATCAATGGCTGACGGTATGCGTTAAACAGCATAACAACCACAAGAGCCATTGAGAGGAAAGTAACAGGAAGTCCTTTTGCCACATATGAACGTGACTCATTGGACTTATCCCAGTCCCCCCCCCATTCCAAAGTGTATCCGGCAGGCAAGACAAGCGCTTCAATTGCGGGTTTAATTTTCTGGCGTAGTGTTTCTGCTGTCCCTACTCGCGGATCGCACTGCACAGTAATTGTGCGCTGATGATCCCTTCTATGAATAGTAGACTCTTCCCACTTCGTCGTTACATCAGACACCAACTGTCCCAAAGGAACACCTTGTGTAGACTTCATGTTGAGTACTTGAAGCATACGCATGTCTTCTACACGATGACGTTCATTTTCCGGCGGACGCAAGATAATTGGGAGCAGTTTGTTGTCTTCGCGGTATACGCCCATAGGCACCCCATCATACCCGCGCTTCATAGCCATCGCCACATCTTTACGGGTTACACCGACACGTAACCCACGCGCCTGAGAGTACTCTGCTTCAATAACCTTAACAGGCTGACGCCAGTCATCACGCACATACTTAGCTGTCGGCTCAGAACGCATGATGTACTTAGCCTTCTCTGCAAGGTCATGCAGCACAGCTCTGTCCGGCCCTCTGAACCGAGCTTCAACTTTAAACTTAGAAGCAGCACCAAGTGGAAATCTGCGCACTCGAGGCTCAGCATACAAAAACTTTTCATCCAGCTCTTTCTGGACAAAGCCGATTGTCTCATCAAGATGGTCAGCACTATCTATATTAAGAATCATCTGACCGTACGATGAGTTAGTAAACTCCGGCTCCAAAGAAAGATAGAATCGCGTTCCACCACCACCGACAAATGTGGCCACACCCTCTATTGTTGGGTACGCCAAAAGCATTTTTTCCAGCTTACCTAAGTCATCAGAAACAACTTCAACATTTGTCCCTTCCGGTAACCAGTAATCAACAATAAGTTGAGGACGACGAGATTCAGGGAAGAATGTTTTATCGACATACTTAAAGTTAACAATGGCTGCAACAAGCAAACAGCCCATGATCGCAAGCGTTACCCAACGATGGCGAATGCAAAAATCCAGTACCTTTTTATATGTGATAAAGAAGATTCCTGCATATGGGTCCTTACCTTGCATGTTCTCTGGTATTTTTAATCCAATGTAACACCACAACGCTGAAACAGTCATTGCAAGCAGCCAACTTACCAACAAGGAAACACCCACTACAACAAAAAGCGATTCACAAAATTCGCCCGTATTATTATCTGCGAGGTACACAGGCAAAAATGCTAATGCAGCAACGATTGTTGCACCAAGAAGCGGCCATGCAGTTTCAGAATATGTTTCTTTCGCAGCCTGCATTCTGTTTTTACCAATTTGCAGCTTAATAAGCATACTCTCGGTCACAACAATAGCATTATCAACCAGCATCCCCAGTGCAATAATCAATGCACCAAGTGAGATACGCTGTAAGTCAACATGCAGCACGCGCATAATGAGGAAAGTCGTTGCGATTGTTAGCAGTAAGCCAAGTCCAATCAGCATACCGCTTCGCATACCCATAAAGATGAATAACAGCCCGACAACAATAAGTAAGGCCGCACCAAGGTTCATCATAAATTCATCAATAGCTGTTTGAACAAGGTCAGACTGCATGGCTACAACAGAAATTTCCATACCAATAGGAAGAAACTGTTTAAGCTCTTCAACGCGGCGCTTTACAGCTTCACCCATTTCAATAACGTTACCGCCCGAAACAGTTGACGCAGCAAGCCCCAATGACGGCATTCCGTTGAAACGCATCTGCTTTGTAACAGGCTCCACATATCCTTTGCGAATAGTAGCAATATCCCTAAGGAGCACCATTTTGTCAGAAGCACCAGAACTTACAATCAAATTACCAACAGCCTCAACGCTATTGAATTCACCATCTACTGCAAGACGAACACGTTCGCGACCAAGGTTCACATAACCAGAATCAACAACCAGATTTTGCTTATCCAATGCATTTAAAACAGAAGCTGGAGGAATACCACGTTCGGATAGAGACGTACTGGAAACATCTACATAAATGCATTCCTGCAATGCGCCCCAAATCTCTACTTTCGCAACATTCTTTACCAGTAAAAGCTCCTTCCGAAGCTCATCAACCTGATCTTTCAATTCGGCATACGAAAAGCCATCACTTGTAACGGTAAGAAATACACCATACACGTCACCGAAGTCGTCACGGATAATCGAAGGCTTAACCCCCGGAGGGAGGGAGGGCGTCACATCACGCATTTTTTTGCGTAGGTCATCCCATATTTGGGGCAACTCATGCTTGCGTCTACTCTCCTGAATATCCACCCATACAACTGACAAACCGGAACGAGACATAGAACGGACGTGCTTTAAGCTTTCCATCTGCTGGATTGCAGTTTCAAGCACATCAGTAACTTCCTCTTCAACTTGAATAGTGCTGGCGCCAGGATACTGAGTGATTACTATAGCTGTCTTTAAAGTAAATTCAGGATCTTCCAGCTTACCCATCTGGAAATAGGAATATGCACCCGCAACAAAAAGAAGCAGTACAATAAACTGAGTTATCGCACGCTTTTTAATGGATAATTCTGCTAAGTTCATGGTGCTTACCTACTTAACGGGATCAAGCAAACGTACTTTCTGACCGGCAGATAAGTAGTGTGCACCTGCAGTAACAACCCATTCTCCCTGCTTCAGACCGTCAGTGACTTCAATTCCTTCTGAGAATATTTGACCCGTTTTAACTAAACGGTGTTCAACCGACGAAGATGAAGAATCATATACCCACACAGCAGACCGCCCTTCAGGATCTCCAACAACTGCTGTCTCAGGAAGAACATATTGGGCACTTACACCGTTCTGAGCAAAATGCAGTGTCACATTAGCAGCCATGCCAGGCAAAAAACTAATATCTTTCGGACGGATAAACTGGACAGTTAACGGATATGTTCTCGTTACAGGCTCAACATCAAGCGCTAGTTCTTTAACCTTTGCTTCGATGTACTTACCGGGAAACGCCTCAAGTTCTACAGAAATACTCTGAAGATCCTTCTGACGAATAACGAGATTGTCAGGAAGCCCAATGGTAACTTCAAGCGTCTCAATGTCCTGTAACTTAACAACGGGCTGACCAACTTGGATAGTCTGATAGTTATCCATATATTTTTCGGAAATGTATCCACTAAATGGAGCCCTGAGAGAAGCATAACCAAGATCTGTCTTTGCTTTATTCAACTGTTCAGTCAAAGATTTTACTTTTGCCTGTGCAGTCTTATAATTTGCTTCAGCCTGATCAAACGATGCCTTTGCAGCAGTATCGTTAGCAACAAGCGTACTGTAACGGCTGTAACTCAACTGTGCTTCTTTAAGTGCAGCCTTCGCACCGAACAGCTGCGCTTCAAGTCCTCGCACTTGAATTTTATAATCCGTTGTATCAAGAGCAGCGATTAAGCTCCCTTTCTTAACAAACTGTCCCTTTGAAACCGGATAGCTTGTAAGCTGACCGCCAACACGAAAAGCCAAAGCGACTTCCGAGCTTGCCTCCACTTTCCCCGGAAAAACTCTTGTTGCCCCCTGATTAGAAGCAACAACTTTCATTGCTTTTACAGGACGAATAACCTTTGCAACTTTTTCTTCTTTACATCCTGCCAACAAGGGCAGCAGGCACAACGCAATAAACAAAATTTTCCGTACCATAAAGACATCCTGTTACGCTAAGATACCGTTAAGAAATACATCTTTGATTGAGTCAATTGTCTCGTCGTCAAGCTCTCCCCTTATTGCTTCACTACGCACAATTGTTTGGCAAAAATCTTCAAACAGTCGGGCAAGCACCTCTACGTTTACCGGCTTAAAAAGTCCTGATTCAATCCCACGGGTAAACTGAATTATCAAATTCTGCTCAACAAGTTTCCGACGTTCAGCAATCATGGTATCTACAATCTCATCGCCAGAAGAACCAAACCCATTCCCGACCATGTTGTAGAGCTTGATATATTCAAACCGCTTCTTGAATGCTGCCCGTCGCATCTGTAAAAAATTCCCGATAATAGTCAGTGGGTCGGCATCACTTTGAAAAACGCCGCTCAACTCGCTGCCAATATCTTCAATTACCCCGACCATAATCTCTCTGAATAATTCCCTCTTACTCGGGAAAAACTTATAGAGAGTACCGGTTGCAAATTCAGCCTCTGAAGCTATCTCCTGCATAGAAACAGAGTGATACCCCTGCTCTGCAAACAGACGCATCGCCGCATCCATAATCTCTTGTCTGTGCCGTTCTCTCTCTCGTTCCTTTCGAGATAGCTGTGGGGAAACTGCGCTCATACACTCCTCATTCATTCTATGAATCGTCATTCATTATTTGTAGACCTACTTTTTTTCCATAAATTTTCAATAAATTCAATGCAAATAAAAAAACTCCTACTGAGTTTTAATCAACAGGAGTTTTTTGTTTACAACGTGTCAGACAGACTATTCAGCATCTTCTAGCCACTTAGTTAATGTGGCGATGATCTTTCTAGCCTGATCAGGACTAGAGATATTGAATTTGGACTGAGCGCGATATTCACCGTTCATTTTACGGTAACGACGGATCATGTATTTCTCAGGTCCGTAATCATCTTTTTTATTGTCCCACTGCTGGTAACGGAAAATGATGGTAGTCCATGCACCTTTTGTAAGAACTTCTTTATCGAGTTCTTTTACAACAAGGAGGTCACCCTCTTCATAGTTAATAGTGAGTTCTTCAATTGTACTGCTCATGCTACTCCTCGCAATCTAGAAATATTGAGCTTGGCGTACTACGCTATCGACTTCGGTGCAAGAAAATAGAAGAACCTAATCCTCGAACCCTTCAAGTTCTTCCTCTGCACCGTTTTCTGCTGCTGTCTGCCAAATATCAGGAGCTTCTCCCAAATGCCGTTTAGCCTCTCGCAATCCCAGATTAAAAGCCTTTATATTCAAGGCTAAAATCTTTGGCGGTAAGGTTTCCTCCAAAGACTTACGAATTATTCTCGGCTCTGCAAATGAAAGCAGATGCGTTACCGCTCCGAGAACTATTGTGTTTAATGTTAATTCATTACCAATTCTTTCCTTGGCAAGTTTGGTAAACGGCAGACCAACATACTGGTTTGTAGGAGCATGCTGCACAAGTTCTGAATCAACAAGTAGCACACCACCACGCTTAAGAAAACGATAGTAGGCATTACACGCAGGCTGAGACAATGCCACAAGCAGATCAAGATTTTCAGTTTTCGGAAAACTGATATCAGAACTGCTTATAACAACGTCCGCCCTACTTGAACCACCGCGTGCTTCAGGTCCGTAACTTTGTGTCTGCGTAACATTATAACCATGCCCTAACGCCAAAGAATGACCAAGAACACGCCCCAGCGTAATGAGCCCCTGCCCACCAGTGCCAGACAGACGAATTTCAAAGCGATCTATAATTTGTTGCTCTTTCATCCGACCTACTCCTCTGCCTGCAAGGACTGCCGAAGTTCAACATAACGCTCTTCAAGCCCCGGTCTATCAAGATTCTGGAAAATACCCGTCGGAATTCTGGTGTCACCTTCCTTAAGTTTTTCAACTTTCACGGTGTTCTTCTTTAGCCAAGTGTACATATCAACAACATGGCGGAATTTATTCTTACGTCCATACTGAGTTGGACACGGTGTAAGAACTTCCAGAACAGAGAAACCAGAATGCTTAATGGCCTTCTGCATCAAGTCATCAAGCTGGTTTGCATGGAACGAAGTACTGCGCGCCACATAGTTTGCGCCCGACGCTTTCGCCAGTTCAACCGTATCAAATGGCTGTTCTAGGGAACCAAATGGTGAAGTCATAGACATATCGCCCATTGGTGTTGATGGAGAACACTGTCCGCCCGTCATTCCATAAATCTGATTATTCAATACAAGCGCTGTGACACCAATATTCCTGCGTGCGGCGTGAATTAGATGGTTACCGCCAATAGACAATGCATCCCCATCGCCCATCACACAAATAACATTCAAATCAGGATTCGCCATTTTAATACCAGTGGCAAACGTCAACGCCCTGCCATGTGCAGTATGCACAGTATTAAAATCGACATATACAGCCATACGACCGGAACAACCGATGCCGGCAACAAGAACAACATCGTCTTTAGGAAGCTGTAAGGCATGCACACTACGCACAAGGGAACCCAGAACGATACCATGCCCACACCCAGCGCAGAACACATGCGGGAATTTTTTATTATGCCGCAGATATTCGTGGATAAGTTTTGTAACGTCAGACATGTTACACCTACAATATGCCTTTGAGAATTTCAGACGGAGTAATGATCTGCCCATCCACTCGGTTCAATGTACGAATACGGGAACGCCCGTTATTCACACGTTTAACCTCACGAGAAATTTGTCCCATATTCATTTCCGGAACAAGGATGTGCTCACATTGCATGCATAGCCTTTCTACTGCCGGACGAGCGAACGGGAACAACGTCTTCAAAGTAAGCAACCCCACCTTGTGACCGCGTGCCCGAGCCAGATCCACAGCATGATGTGCAGACCGTGCTACACATCCGTACGCAACGACAGCGTAGTCAGCATCCTCAAGGCAATATTCATCTACGAGTACGACATCATGGTAGTAATTATCAATTTTGCGGAATAAACGAGTCATAAACTCATTAACTTCATCTGGTCGTGAAGTCGGGTACCCCATCTGATCATGGGTAAGCCCAGTCACATGACAGCGATAACCTTCACCTATAGGTGCCATTGCGGGAACACCACGTGCAGCTTCTGTATACGGTTTAAACCATTCAGGAGGAACGGCAGGCAGCATTCTATACAATACTTCCAACTCATCTTCGTGAGGAATAGTAATTTTCTCTCTGGTATGTGCCGTCACTTCATCAATCAATAAAATGACTGGAGTACGGTACTTTTCAGCCATATTGAATGCTGTAACAGTCATTTCCAAACATTCTGGAACAGTGGATGCTGAAAGAACGATAATAGGATGATCCCCATGCGTTCCCCACCGAGCCATCTGGACATCACCTTGTGCAGGTGATGTCGGCAAACCGGTACTTGGGCCACCGCGCATGACGTTTACAATAACAAGCGGGGCTTCCACCATACAGGCGTACCCGATAAGTTCCTGCTTAAGTGAAAATCCTGGACCGGAAGTCGCAGTCATGGCTTTACGCCCTGTCAACGAGGCACCAATTGCAGCTCCCATACTCGCAATTTCATCTTCCATTTGTAAAAAAACACCATCTTCAGTGAGGGGCAGGCGATTTGCCATAATCTCCATAATCTCTGTAGATGGTGTAATAGGGTACCCCGCGTAAAACGTGCACCCGGCCAAAAGTGCGCCCTGAGCAACTGCCTCATTGCCCTGAGCAAATAATTCCTTTCTTTTTCTACGCCTTTTGTGAGCCATATCTAGCCCTCTGCAACTGCTTTTTGAGGAATTAAGTCTGATTTCACAGCCCCGCCAACTTCGCCTGGCTCACAGCTGTCTCTACACCGCACACCGTTTGCAGTAAATTTGGGTCTAACCGCAATCGCAAAATCCGGACAATGAAGTTCGCAAAAACCACAGTTAATACACTCTTCAGGCTGTACTACCTCTGCTTTGCCTAGCGCATTAAGTTCAAGAACCTTTCCCGGACAGAATGCAACACATAAACCGCATCCTTTGCACCAATCCGGGTACACACACACAAGAGTTTGGCCTTTTGTCTTCTTTGGCATTGCCGCACCGGACACCTGTAGCTTGTGGTGGTATAACCACCGATGAAACCAAGCTCTCCGCTTTGCCGAAGCAAAAAGAGAGAAACCTTAAAGCTCAGGACACATATTTTGAACGACTTCGAACAAAATACTTACCTAGGCTGTTACATGCTGCTTAAGCTCACTGCAAGACAATTTAGGAATTTTTGTCAGTAATAATGCAATTTTATGAAAACAATACTGACTTTATAGTGTTTGACTTTTCAATCACTCGCTCTTTGTTCCAAATAAAAACTGCATTTGGGTACAGTGTAACAAACAATTAAAAGCAGCTTACACGTATTGTCCTTACTACCCTTTTCACACTAACTTTTTATTACTTCACAAATAAAAAAAAGCTGAGGACGAGCATCCTCAGCTTAGTGGCATTATTGTAACATTATATATGTGGGCATAGATGTAAAAATAATCTGCCCGTTGTCTGCAGTTTTATCCCGCGGCATTTTCTTCCTGCGGCATGCTGTAAAAATATCCCACACCACGCACGGTAATTATTCGCTCAGCCCTGTCGCTTGCTTCACCAAGCTTCTTACGCAGCTTACTAATATGCACATCAATACTGCGGTCATACGGCGCCAATTCTTTACCCAGCGCTTTCATGGACATGAGTTCACGAGGAACAGTTTGTCCGGCAGCATTAATCAACATTTCAAAAATAACATATTCCACATGTGTCAGCCCCAAGTTCACTCCGTTACGGCGAATAAGTCTGGCACTAGTATCAATCTCCACACCATCAAACATATACGCACGGCTACGTGAAATAGAACCAACATAGTTAGTTCGACTTCTCCGCAACAGACTTCGCACACGGGCAATTAATTCCCGTTCCATTACTGGCTTGAACAGAAATTCATCTGCCCCCATCTCAAGTGCAACAATCTTGTCAATCGCATCCGTACGGGAAGACACCGCAACTATAGGAATATGAGAATTGCTTCGCAAAGAAGCAAGAAAATCAAACCCGTTCATATCGGGCAAATTCATCCCCATTATCAGCAGATCATACGCACCAGTAAGCTCCAGTGCAGCAACTTCTGCCGCGCTCTCACATTCTGTACACGTAAAGCGTTCTTCACGCAGAGCGTTTGCATACGCACTGCACGCTTCTTTATCTGAGTCAACTAACAATAGAGAATACATATACTGTCCTTGTGGGCATTTTTTTCCGATGCCCGCCTTCTGCATATAGATAATACAAAATCAGTGCCAATCACCTAAATCTTAACATTCAGCCTTGGAAAACAGCGTCAACAGGCACTTCTGCGTTCTAAAGAAATATTAATGAAGAGGAAAGGGAAAGATTATCCCGTCTTGGCACGCTCTATGCTCTATTTACAGCAACTAGAAATTTCACCTCTCTGTGTGGCAATTTTTTCCGTCCGCCTTCTACTCAGGAAAGAACACACTTGGAGGCTTACATGGAACCGACTATCATTACAGAACGCTCTATCGTTTCTACTCAGTGCCCAGCATCAACAAAAACCAATTCTAATGACGAACACCTTGTTGCATTATGCCTTGAAGGAAACCAGGCTGCTTGGAACCGTTTCGTTTCTGAATTTAGTGCTATCATCCGCCATGCAGTTTCCTGGACGCTTAACCACCATGGTGCAAACGCCGATGCAGCTGACGATATCGTGCAAGATATCTTTTTCCGACTTATTAAATCTGAATACAGACTGCTCGAAAACTGGGACAGCTCCCGCGGCACATTAAAAACCTGGCTAGCAGTTGTCTCTCGCAGCGCTGCCATCGATTTTGTCCGCACCGACCGCACCTATTTATATGATGCAATTGAAGAGCACGAAGACCTTAAAGCAGAAATGACAAACTTCCTCGATTTGCCGGAATTGCCACTGGACGTTCTTTCTACCAGACAGAAAAGCGTACTCCAGTGCCTGTACGGTGAAGACCTGAGTGCAGTAGAAGCTGCAAAACAGCTCGATATTCACCCGCAAACAGTACGAAGCATCCATCACACAGCCCTGCAAAAGCTTCGTGCAGCGATTATCAATTAAGAACTTTAATTCTTTTTAACCATAAAAAAAGAATTCCTTAGCTCTCATTTAACAAAATGAGAGCTTTTTTGTTGCTAAAACCAAATATATAACTGGCTGTTTATAAAGAACATATTTTTAAAAGATAAAAAAAACGCAAGAAAAGCAAAAAAATCTATTTTTTTTGTAAACCTTTTTCCGGTGGGGACGATTAGGTAAGTAACACGGCGCTCATGGATGAGAGCCAACTACAAATCATTATTCAATATCTTCACGGAGGAAGTTATTATGGCATTAGCAATCAACAACAACCTGATGGCAAACAACGTTACCCGTAACCTTCAGTCTCATTACGGTAAACTGAACCAGTCCACTCAGCGTTTATCTTCCGGTCTTCGTGTTAGCTCTGCAGCAGACGACGCAGCTGGCCTCGCAATTCGCGAACTCATGCGTTCAGATATCGCAGCTCTCGGTCAGGGTATTCGTAACGCAAACGATGGTATCTCCATGATCCAGACTGCAGATGGTGCTCTTGGCGTAATTGACTCCAAACTCATCCGTATGAAAGAGCTTGCAGAACAGGCATCTACCGACACATACACCGCTGATCAGCGTACATTGATCAACCAAGAATATCAGGCAATGGCCAAAGAAATCACTCGTATCGCTTCTGATACTGACTTCAACGGCAGCAAACTTCTCAACGGCGACCAGACCAAACTTCACGATGTTCGTGGCTCTATTAAATACGCAACCGTTGGAGATAGTACTGTTTCCCAAAAAGGTGAGCGCGTTAGCATTGTAAGTAACAAAGACGGTGAAAGCGTTGAAGTTACTAACCAGACTGCACAGGGTTTTGAAATTAAATCAACCTTTGCTCTTGATGACAAAAAAACCCTGACCTTAGTTCAGCAGACAAAATCTAAAACAGAAGGTGCATTAGACGAGGTTGGTTCTAAAGTAAGCGTTCTTGCTGATGAAACTACTGCATTTGAAACAACTGACCTTAAAAGTTCTGCCGATCTGACTGCATACTACAAACAAGCCATTACAGACAAAAAACTCACAATGGAACAGTCCTCAGACGGTGGTAAAACCTGGACTAACGTTAAACTTGGTGAAGACTCTGCTGCAGGCGGAATGGTAAGAATCACCGTACAAGAAGAAAACAGCAAACGAGTAGACACATTTACTCTTGGCAAGTTCCAAAAAGATGGTACTACTGCGTCTGTAGCTAAACTTAATATAACAACTGATGGTGCCCTCACAACTAAAGGAGCTGACACCACAATCACTCACACAAGCACCACTTACACCACAACTAACGTTCACTTCGGTTCAAGCAGTGCTTCAACTGATAGCTACAACGTTAACATTGGTCGCTCCGATGCAACATCTTTGGGTGTAGGTACTGCTGCTGATGACAACGTTCTCACTCGTGAAATGGCAAAAGTTGCTTTGAACAATATTAACAACGCAATTGCCAAAAAAGATGCATCCCGTGCAGAGCTTGGTGCTACTCAGAACCGCCTTTCTGCTACCATTGAAAACATCTCTGTTCAGAAAGAAAACCTTCAGGCTGCTGAGTCCCGTATCTCTGACGTAGACGTAGCAACTGAAATGACTGAATTCAACAAGCAGCAGATCCTTGCTAACGCAGCTGTTTCTATGCTCTCTCAGGCAAACAACCTGCCTAAGATGGCTCAGAAACTCCTCGGCTAGTAAGAACATCAGCTCTTATTCGCTCATTACCCCTGCCTCAAACGAGGCAGGGGTTTTCTTTTTTTACAATGCGATGTGAACAACCCCTTAGCTAACTCTGTCAACTAGCATAAAAATCAGTAAACCTTCTTTTCACCTTACTCATCATAACCACCTACTCATTAAATAAATGAAACAAACCTGAAAGTTAACATCAAAAGAAAAAGATAAAAAACAAACACACAGCCAACTTCACCGTCAAGCAGACATAACCTTGACTCATCTGTGCGTCTTATTAGCAAGAAAACATTTGCTCCCATGGACTATTAAATACTAGATTGAGAGCTAAAAAACACCGGCGTCGCCTAGTTAACACTATTACCATCCACTTTCCGTTACCGCACGAGTTCGTTCTCCTACGCACGTGTCCAAGCGCTCTCTTACTTATTCAAAGCTCACCCCTAGTTATTTTTAGTCAGACTCTACCCAAACACGGTGACAACACGTATGTGCTATACTGCATACACAAAAAAAGGTGACATCGTTACGATGTCACCTCTCATACAGTGCCTATTTCTAGTCTTTTGCCAACTGACTCTTCAATTGGAACTCTAACATTTTCTGGATGTTTTGATAATTAGCAAGTGTCTTTTCTGTCGCAGCATATTGTGCAATAAGCCTTTTTTCCAAAGCCGTAACACGAGCAAGCTCATCAGCCATCTTCTTTTTTAAGCCACTAGCGGGATCATCTATCTGCTTTTTGTACCCTTTAATCATAACGACAAAGGTACCTTTTTCAACTTCAGTAATCTCGTCTAGGGCTCTTATCGTCTCTTTTACTTTCCCTTCCTTAATTGCAATTGTAGCTGAGTGCGTACCAGCCGAGGTGTCAACCACCTTAAAAGCAAGTCCCTTAGCATCACCCTCATTTACAGTCGCAATTCGTGTACTTACATTATAGCCAACCTTACGCTCAACCCCATTTATCTTCATGGTGATATCATGAGACTCTCCAGTGGTCGGTAATGTCCCACCATCGTATTCAATGGCATACGTTCCAGGCTTTGTGAAGCCAAATGAGTACATGCTGCTATTATATTCTAATACACTAGAATTACTACTTGAACCTTCACCCTCGGCAGCAAAAACTTTTGCAACAGCCTCTGGGTCAGCTTTAAGAAGGTCCATAAAAGTTTTAGTGCCGCCTTTTATCACTGCAGCATTTTTATCAAACTCAAGCTTGCCGTAGTTTTTATCACCCTTACGTGCAATCGTTTTAATTCCAAGGGCACTCAGCGTAACGTACAAGTCATTACCCGCTCCACTCCCTTCTATAAAACCATCCCCTTGAGTCGCTAAAACATTCTTTAATTTATCTTCAACGGATTTTATTTGTGAATTGCCTTTAAGGCTATAATTCACACCTTTTTTATCAAGGTCTTCATTTTTATAATTCTTGACTAAATCAAAACCTGTTCGCAATTCATTTGTGAGCTTAACAAATTTTTCTACATTGGCCACAATTGCATCAAAATCTGTTTCAACTTTGATTGTTACGGTTGTTCCAGGCTCTTCTGCATTTAAATTATAAGTCACGCCTTCTGTAACATCACTTACAGAGTTTGAACCACGCTGGAGATCAACACCATCTACCACCAACTTTGCATTCTTGGAAGGAGTGGGAACGATGTCCTTAGTTTCTGGTGGCAAGGGAACCGCAGGGTCTTTTTGTCCTTGAAGTACTGCCTTCAACTCTGCTGACAACCCTATATTGTGTCCAGCGCCAAGCTCCATACCACGAATCTGAAGTTTATACTTAGATTCATGTCCAAGATCGATAACTGAAGTTTTAACTTTATTACCTGAAGCTGTTGCTATAGCTGTAGCTAATTCTTTTGTCGTCATTCCAGACTTAACATTTACAGTGTACGTTTCACCATCATACGTAAATGTCATATCCTTAGCTGCTGCAGTATACGCAACTTCTCCAATATCATGGGAAGAAACCGTCGCAACCGAGGCAAGCTGTTTTACTTCTAAGGTATGCGATCCTTCCTGAGCACCAGATTTAACGGTAGCCGTAACTACGTCTGTTTTCGAAGAAGTAACTTTTCTTACAAGAAACTCATCAATTGTATCCATTGATTCAAGCTGTTTCTTGTATGTTAAGACAGTCCGGTTTAACCCTTCAATCTGATCTTTTTTAAAAGTTGTTTCCGCTTCCTGTTTAGAAAGTTGGTTATATCGATACTTCTCGGTTTTAACCGTTGCATCAATAATCTTGTTAAAATCCGTTTTTGTTGCCCAGCCTGCAAATACCGTTTTGGATGACCAATAATCAGACATGACTCACTCCTACCTCAAATAATCGAGCAAGCTTAAGTTCATTACTTTTGCACTGGTGGAAAGCACTGATTTATAGATGTATTGGGCCCGCTCTGACTCAGTTGAAATTTTGGCAACATCTACATCCTGAATAGCAGAAATTCGTGACTGAGTGGAAATTTTGCTCTTTCCATGTGCATCAAGCGCAAAACTCAAACGATTTTGCCTTCCACCAAGTACGCCTGTTTCAGTGGTGATATGTTCGTTAGCTAACTTAAGATTACCTAAACATTTCTTCACACCATCCTGATCGTCCATTTCTAAAGAAGCTATAAGATTTCCTACAACTTCAAAGATATTTTTTTCTGGTGAAAGGCCGTTTGCTGGTCCAGTAGCACCTGTCATCTTATCTGCATACAACCCGCCAAAGAAATTTGAACCAACACTGTTAACCTGAACACTGTTACCTGCACTAATCTCAATACGAATTGCAGAATCAATCGGCTTTACAACAAACTGCTCACCTTTGGTCAGGGTACCGGTGCCACCTAAATCAAGCTGGCCGCCAGGGATATTCAAAAACTTATCTGCTGAAGCTGTTGCTCTAATCCAGGATGCGCCATTATCAAGACTATAAGAGTACTCAATATCTCCTACTGCTGGGGCAGGTGGTGTCGGGACTGGGGTAGTTCCTGGAATACTTACTGATGGATCATTTTCAATACGAATCGCAATAGGGGTTTTAAATTCCCCCCTTGCTACGGGATCAAGAGAAGGGTTTACACCGTAATATGATGCTTTTGCTTCACCATCAATGGAGCCTTTGTAAATTGCAGCAGGCCTGATCCTCATTGTGGTGTCCTGCTTAATTTGTTCACCTTTTTTAAAGTTTACTTCAACGCCTCCAAGTCGAACTGAAAGTGTATCAGTAACTCCGGCAGGAATAGTTGCATCCTTCCATGTCTTTCCTCCATCCTCTGAGTACTTAAATGGAATAGCTACGTCACCTACGTTCGTAGTGGCTGTAGGCACTGGAAATTTAATAGCAATAGTTTTCTTAGCATCACCTTTGACGCTATGCACCAAAGTTGGCTTTGCATTCTCAACAGTTGCACCTAGCCCCACTTCATATGCCGGGCTATCAATTGCAGCACCTGCAAATAAGGAGTTGCCTGCATAATCACCATTCGTAAGACCAATAAGTTGAACCTGAAGTTCTCGAAGCTCTTTAGCAATCAATCCGCGTTGCTTATCTGTAAGCGTACCGGTTGCACCCTGGTTTGCCAGTTCCTGCATGCGAATAATTGTTTTGCTGATGGTACCAAGTTGTTCGTTCGCAGTATCAAGCCAGCCTTTTGCTGAGTTAATATTCTCATCATACTGAGCTAATGAGTTGATGTGCTCCTGAAGATCAAGCACCATAGCTGCACCACTAGGATCATCAGAAGGACGGTTGATACGCTTCTGGCTTGAAGCCTGTTCGCTCAAACGAAGGATAGTATTCATTGAGCCATTCATGCCGTTAATGGACTGGGTATATAACATACTACGAGCAATACGCATTGTAATTCTCCTACACTAAGACTTCAGTCTAAGGATGGTGTCAAACATTTCATTAGCAGTGGTAATCAACTTGGAAGCAGCATCAAAACTATGTTTAAATTTAGTTAAGTTTGATAATTCTTCGTCCATGTTAACTCCAGCCTCAGACTGCTGGCGCTTTTCAAGGTCTTTACTTACGGTCTCGTTGTAAACCTTGTTACGAGAAGCACCATCCATGTCAGAACCTACAAGCGCCGTGAGCGAACTCAGGTGTTTTGAGAATGTCGCAGCAGTACTTGTATGAATGGTATCTAACCTAACAGCCTTATCCTTCAATTTCTGTAAGGCAATTGCGTTAGTGTTATCACCGCTGTTAACCAATCCAAGTCCATTTACTACAGCAGCATTTATGCGTTTTGGATCATTTTTAATACGAGCCTCAAGCGCAATATCAGCAAGACCGGAACCACTAAAGTAAGTATTGAGCCCCACAGCTGCGAGTACGCCTGAAGTATCACCAGCAAACTCAAAACTCGCCCCCGCAGTTCTCGGCTTTAATTTCAATCGTCCGCCTTCAAGACTTGCTTGCAGCTTTGGGGCACCTGCAGGAGTATTATTAATTTTGTCAACAAGCTGCTGCATAGTCATTCCAGGAGTAATAGCTATTTCAAGCTTGCTGCCATCTGGTGCACCCTGTGCGGTATACATCTGAAAGCGCAAAGTTCCATCAGTAATCTTGTTGCCATACTCCAGGTTGGACTTATTAAGCACCATTGTAGGCTTTAGAACAGCATTTGTACTTGTGGTTTCTCGATAATGCACAAGACCTGCACCCTGCGAATGCTGATAGTTAGTCTGCCAGATAAGTTCCTTTGTGAACGCATCCATTCTCTCTCGATAACTTGCAATGCCGCTGTCACGGGCAGCTAACAATCCACCAAGGCGACCACCACTAAGACGACCTTCTTCATTACCATACCCCCCAAGAGGAGTAATATTCACAAAGTGAGCGGTTGTTTTTTTCCAGTACAAAGCATCCTTAGCAACAATGTTGAAAGAGTCGTTAACTGACAAATTCGTAGCTGGAGTTGAATCTTCAAACCAAATTGAAACTCCGTTAACTACCACCTTCTTATCAGCACCACCTGCAGTAAATTTACGCTCTTCACCGTTTTCATTTGTAAGCCATGTCTTGCCACCATCAATGGAAACTCTATATTGCGCAGTGCCAACTGGACCCGCTGTAACCATCTCAACCTTAAGTTCTTTTGAGCTCTGCCCCTCGAACTTAATTTCACCCTTAAACACAGACCCTGAAGCCAGATTCGCAGTTGCCTCCGGACCTTTCTGCGCCAATTCAAAAGCGTCAACGCCATCAACGAGAGTTTGACCTGCCTGGGTAATGATAGAAAATGACCCATCAGTCTGATGAATTGATTTAATTGGAAGCAACTCACCTAACTTGCGAACCTTACGATCTCGCTCGTCCTGCAACACTAAGTTCTCAGGTTGCTCCATGATACCTCGGTTTAACTCAGCAATCTCCTTCATTAATCCATTGGCATCAGCAACACCTAGCTCAATGGCCTTATTCGTTGCTTCATACTCATGCTTCAATGAATCATTCATTGTATGCAGCATTGTTGCCAACGTATTCGAGTACTCTGAAAGCTCCATACGGTACGCAGAACTGTCAGCATCTTGAGTTAGTGCATTCCAGCTTGAAAAGTACTTATTGAGCGCAGCAGAAAGTCCATAATTTTTCTCACCCTGCTTGAACAAAGATTCCACGCTGTAAAGAGTCTCAGCTTTTGCATTCCAAAACTGTTGCTGCCCATTAGAGGCCAAGAACTGTTGTTCTACAAAGTAATTGTAATGACGCTTAAGATTCACCGCTTCTGCGCCAGTACCGAACTGTAAGCTATTGCGCATAATCGGTGCTCGTGAAGCATAATTCACTGTAGCACGTGCGTAACCTTTTGTATCCGCATTGGAAATATTGTTACTGGTAACGTTGATGCCAAGCTTGGCATTCATCATTGCATTGTTACCAATGGACATAAGATCATAAATAGACATTCTGTGTGCTCCTCTTAACAAACTGGGGTGTGCCGCTACATTCCTAAGCCGCTACTGCGTTTCAGCAGCGGCACATCGAATCGATAACTATCGCTTAAGGTTGATTGCTTCCTGAAGCATCTCATCAGATGTAGTAATAACCTTAGAGTTGGACTGATAACCACGCTGGGTTGTAATCAATCTTACCATCTGACGAGACATATCAACGTTAGACAGTTCCAGTGTATTTGAGGAGATAGTCCCCAGACGACCACTATTTGCTGTACTGATTATAGCCTGCCCTGATGTGGTGCTCTGAGCAAAAAGGTTACCGCCCTGAAGGGCAAGTCCCTGCATGTTTCTAAAGTCAGCAAGTCCAAGAACAAACAGTTCTTCTTTACGACCATTCGAATAACGACCAGAGACAACACCATTTCGATCAATTGTAATTTCCTGCAGGAACCCGGCAGTGTATCCATCCTGATTCATGCTGTGAGTTGTAGAAGCGATAGCATATGATGTTGCAGCCTTATTTGTCTTATTAAGATCAGCGGTTGCAATGCTTGCAAGGTTTGCGACGTTAGTCTCGGTCTGCGCCATTGTTTTATCTGAGTTCTCAAATTTTCTTGCAGCATTTTTTGAACTCATACCAAAATCAAGTGCAATTCGTTCCGGCTTCTCCGCACCAAGTGTATCATCAGTATCGTTCACACCAGTTAAGTTAGAGAAGTTAGCAGTGAAAATAGGGAAGCCATTTTCATCAAATTCAGCAGGTTTCCAGTTAGCTTTATCGTCTGGATCTGAAGGAGCTGCTGGAGTGCCAGCATTCTTATATGTGTATGCAGACATATTCTCCATGGCACCAGCACTGTTAAAAGTCATGGTACCTGCCATCAGAACGCCTTTTGTTTTTTTATCCTTAAACGCCTGACGACCATCTTCACTTGGATTAGCTGTTACAATGTACTCCCATGTAAGCTTACCGTCTTTGTCACGTGCTTTATCAAAGTACACTGTCACTTCATGTGCAGAACCAGATTTATCATAAACATTAATTGTCTTCTGATAAGAGTATGTGTTGTCACCAATTGGCTTCTTAGGTGATGCTACTGCATCCCATTTAGAGAAGAGTGCAAAAAGATCTGTACCCTTATCACCTGTCGGGGGAGTTGCTGGAAGGGATTTATCAACCGCTTTTTTCGAGAGGTTAACAGACAAAGAAACAATGCTCGTTTCTTTAGGTTCAGACTGGAAAGATTCCAGTCGAAGATCACCGATTGCACCTTTTGTTACAGAATCTTCAGAGTCACTTGCTGCCCAGCCCTGAACTCGGAGACCCTGCGGGTTTACAAGATATCCCTCTTTATTGAAGGTAAAGTTACCGGCACGAGTGTAATATTGTGAACCATTTACAGAGTCATTCACCATGAAGAAACCACGGCCGCCAATGGCAACATCTGTTACAGAGCCAGTATTTTCATAAGCGCCCTGTGCAAAGTTCTGATAAATTGAAGAAACACGGGCACCATGACCAATCTGACCTACAGATGCACCTAGAGAACGACTGGAATAAAAAATATCTTCAAACTGCACATTGCCGCTCTTAAAGCCGACAGTGCTGGTGTTAGCAAGGTTGTTACCAAGCACAGACATGCGCTCTGCGTGAGTAGTAAGACCAGAAATGCCAGTGTACATAGATCCCATAACGCTCATAAAAATATCTCCCTGGAAGCAGTAATTCTGTGGGTAAATTTTGCCTATAATTTTATTTAGTTTTATTAAGATGGCAGGGTAAAAAATGCCGCCATCTTAATAAAATCAATTCAATACGTGTGAGAGACTTAACTGTCTTTCTTTTTGTCGCTTGGGTATACAGGACGCTCAACTCTAGTAATATCAACAAGATTAATCTTACGTCCGCCTTCAAGCTCAAGGACTGTTCTTCCATCTTTCGAAGTAACACCTGTAACTTCACCAGCAACTTTCGAGCCAACTTTGATCAACTTGCCATTTTTATCGCGTGCTTCAAAGCCGACAGTGTATTGTCCCTCAGGTAATCTACCCTGTGAGTTAGTGCCATCCCATCCAAAGATATGTTCACCTTTGCCTGTTCCAGATAAAACAACTGTATCAACAATTCGTTTTGATGCGTCATAGACATGAGCCTTAATCGTTTCAACGCCTTCAGGAACAGTGTAGTATACATCGCTGCACATAGACGGCCCTCTGTAGATATTAGAACCGCCGGCTACAACGGATGTACCAATATAACCAACAGCATTTGTAACATTAATTGCCCCAAGGACTGCGTTGGACTGCTTTGTCGTTGTATTTAACTCAGTCAGTTTCTCAAGTGAGGTGAACTGTGCCAATTGTGCAAGCATCTGAGTATCATCAGAAGGCTTTAACGGGTTCTGGTTAGACATCTGAGCCGTCAAAAGCTTCATAAAATCATCTTTTCCAAGAGAGCTCTTTGGCTCTTTTGCTGAAAGATCTCTTGAATATGTTGAGTTAAGATATTGTGTTGTAGATACTTGCATGTGTTTTCTCCTCCTTGAGATTAGTGACGTGCGGTTAACAGGATGAAAGAATTCTTCGTAACTCAAGAACTTCTGAACGACATTCACGGCAAGATGCCATATGCCCTTCAACTTCTTTTCTACGAGCTATTGGAAGCTTCTTATCAAGATACGCGGCGACATCATTGTGTCCGGGACAAGCTTCCTTGCTTGTTGAAAGCCCTTCCTCAATTGTTCCACCGTAAACCAGTTCAAGCCATGTTGAAGATTTCTTCTGTTTCATAAAAACCCCCTCCTTACTTCTTGGCATATTCACCTATAGGTACGAGCCAAGAACGGCAGATCATCCATTAACGCTTTCTAAAGTTATCTAAAGTTATCTAAACAATTTTTCATACAAAAAAACAATCAAGCAAAACAGATTGTTAGACAAAAAAAAGGAGCCACATCACTGTGGCTCCTTTAGATATTCTTAATAAAAATGAAATAACTTAGCGGTTGCGACCTCTTGTCACCGCAAATTTCTTTGCATCAATTCCGTACTTCTTAACTTTATAGTTAACAATACGGTAACTCACACGCAGGTCACGAGCTGCCTGAAGCATATTGCCTCTAGCTTTCTTAAGAGCATCAACAAGAAGCTCCTGCTCAAACTTTGCTACAGCTTCGCAAAAAGAAAGGTTTGAATCTGTTGCAGTACTTTCAGCAGTCTGCAAGGACGGTGGAAGATGGTAGGTACGAATTACCTGCTCATCACAAACCAAAACAGCACGCTCAATGCAGTTCTTCAATTCACGGATGTTTCCAGGCCAGTGGTACTGCATTAAGAGATCAATAGCCGGGGTAGAAATACGCTTAATGTTTCGTTCGTACTCTTCTGCGTAAGTAGAAAGGAAATGCTCAGAAAGCGGTAGAATATCTTCACGACGCTCACGAAGTGGCGGAATAAAGACTGGGAATACATTAATACGGTAGTACAAGTCCTCACGAAACTCGCCTTTTTCAACAAGCTCTTCCAGCGGACGATGTGTTGCGCAAATAAGACGCACATCAACAGAGACTGTTTTTTCACTACCCAGGCGCTGAATTTCTTGTTCCTGAATTGCACGCAAAACTTTTGCCTGTGCAGTAGGGCTTAACTCACCTACTTCATCAAGGAACAAAGTGCCGTTATTAGCAAGTTCAAATAAGCCCTTCTTATCCTGCACTGCGCCAGTAAATGCGCCCTTCTGATAACCAAAGAGTTCACTCTCAACAAGTTCTGAAGGCAAAGCGGCACAGTTCAATTTAATAAGCGGATTATCACGACGAGGGCTTGCTTGATGAATAGCTTCTGCAAGCAGCTCTTTACCAGTACCGGATTCACCACGAAGCAATGCTGTCGCACGACTTGGTCCAACCTGTGAAACCTGATTAAGAACAAGTTTCATAGACTTGGAGGCTACAACAATATCAGCAGGAGCAGCACCGCCATCAACAGCCTCTCCACCACCAATACCCTGTGCCATCATGTGAGCCTGTCGCGCAATTTCTTCCTGCAAGTATGTTGCATGGTTTGCAACCATACCTGCCACAACTTCCAGAAAACGTGTCTGACCTTCAAGACTCTCTGCAGTATCACTCGGCAAGTCAACACTCAACGTACCGATAACTTCACCGGCAGAATCTTCATCAATGCCTGGTACTGTAATAGGTACACAAATAAATGCCAGCTCTGCCAATTCTTCGTCCGTACGACCAAATGCTTTGTTCAAGAATGCAGGATGGTCTTTCATTCTTGGAACAATAACAGGAGCACCTGTAGTAAACACCTGACCTGTTACACCAACACCCGGCTCGTATTCAATGGCTTCTTCTGACTCAAGACCGTGTGCAAGAGTCAGCTTGAGGGTGCGGGTTTCCGGATCAAAGATCACAATATGTGGTCTTTTGAAGTTGTGATTTTCCGACAAAGTTTGCAGCAGGGACTTAAGCGTCGTTTGAAACGGTTTTTGTGAACCAAGCTCAGAAACAATGCACTGAAGGGTTCCCATATATGGCTGCAGTTTGTCGTCTTTTTTCGTAGTAACACTCATGTAATTTGATTCCTAAGCTCCGGTCATGCCCAGCTGTCATGTGTTGTACAGCAGTCCGGAACGGGTTCAGCAATTATCTTACAGCGTAAGCAGACAGGGGGTAGCATCTGCTTCAATACAAGATGTGCATGGTGACGCATCTCATCCGCGCATATGAACCGACGACACTCTTCTGTTCGATATTCACCTACGTATAGAGTGTACCTTTTTTTAAAAGCAGTAACTACAGTAATCATCATAACAGGAAACAAAAACGTGCTGTTTCTATTACCGCTTAGTATGCAGGTCTTATGCAGGTATAGCCTACCAAAAGTGTATCGTCGAAAATTTTATCTATTGTATTGCTCTTCAATTGCACTCTGCGCTCATGACACTTTCAAAGCTTTATTCAATGCTATTAAAGTGATCAACCACACAGCTTGCGCCTGCATCTCTTACTCAGCAGCCAACACAAGGTCAACCCCGACAGGCTGGCAAGGCATTGGCAACAGGGAATTCAGATTCGAAATACATCAAGAGCCAACAATCAACCTCTTTCATATCTTCTAGAAATATCAAACAATTAAACATACAACATTACTGCTGCATCATATTGTTCTCATGCTCAATATTGTCACTATTTTTTAAGCTTGAGATTCAAGGCAGCTATCTTATGAGCATAAAAAGCCTTATTCGCTTCCGGAACATTTTCTTCAAGTTCTTTATATAATTTCACAGAAGTCTCTACGTCTCCACTCTTTTCAGCCATAATTGCTAACTGATGTTTTGCAGGCAACTTATAAGCCTCTGCTGCTGTCGGGAGCATTTGAGTCAGAACCTCTTGAGCCTTTTTGTAGTCCCCCATACGGGCATATGCATCTGCCCTGCCCAATCCAGCAAGATCACGCATGCTGTCTGCACCAAGATTCTGTAATGTACCCCATGCATCGGCTGCGGATACATAATCTTTAATACGTAAGGAAGCCTTGGCGAGAGCAAGTAATGCTGCCGGACGGATATCTTCAGGAGCTGCTTCGGCAAACGCTCTTAACTCATTAAGTTTTGCTTCTGTAGATGCCCCCTGAGAAAGAGTCATCAACTGTTGCTGAGCAACAAGAATACTCTGTTCATGCATATAACTATAGATACCGGCACCAGCTATTGCGCTGATAAGCAAAAACAGTCCTAAGGCAATCATCTTTATATGCTTCAGAACAAAATTCAGTAACGGTGCTGCTTCCTTAGAAACACTTTGCTGCAGAGAGTCCATTAATAACGGGGAATGCGGTTCTTTTTGTTCAGTCATATTCGCTCCTACACTGTTCTCAGTATCCAATTGAAAAAACGCTTTTTTTGTAAGCCTGCATTACGAAATTGTCAAAATATATTGTTTTTTATAACGCTACATCGTATCGAGTATCATTATAATTCGCCCAATTTCTGTTAGAAATACAGTACATACTCTTTTGATACGAGCTAGCGCATCTCTTGCAGTTTCAGCATCAAAAAGGTATTTCTTTGCATTGCTGCAGATTGCGTCTGTACCTGAAACAGACACAACCGCGAAGCACAGCATCTGAACCAGAAAATTGCTCATGCACACAAAAGTGCAAGAAACTAATATTACTCGGTAAATCGACACTACACAGGCTATTTCTGATGCATAGCCGGAGGACACATGGATACTTATCAACTATTAGAAGATATGGGAAAAAAAGCTTCTGCAGCAGCCCGTAAACTCACTGCAGCAAGCCCTGAAATGAAAGCAAAAGCGCTCATGCGCCTTTCCGAGCTTATTCTTGAAAAGCAGGATGCAATTACTGCTGCGAACGCAATCGACTTAGAAAAAGCTGAAGAAAAAGGGCTGGATGCTCCCCGTCTTAACCGTTTGCGTCTTACTCCGGAAACTATTGCCGAGATGGCAAACGCATGTAAATTTATTGCAGACATGGACGACCCTGTAGGTGCCATCGAAACACAGTGGCAACGCCCTAATGGTATGCTCGTAGGTAAAATGCGTATTCCGCTTGGCGTTATCGCTATGATCTATGAGTCACGACCTAACGTGACTATCGACTCCGGTATACTTTGCCTCAAGGCAGGCAACGCTATCATTCTTCGCGGCGGTTCCGAGGCTATTCACTCTAACCTCGAACTTGCAAGGCTCCTCCACGAGGCACTGGAGTACGCCGGCTTGCCAAAAGAGTGTGTTCAGGTTGTACCAACCACTGACCGTGAAGCAATTGCCGCTATGTGCAAGCTGGAAGAACATATCGATGTAATAATTCCTCGCGGCGGTGAAACGCTTATCCGTAAAGTTGTAGAACTTGCTACCATGCCTGTTCTCAAACACTACGAAGGTGTCTGTCACGCTTTCATCGACAAATGTGCCGATCTTGAAGAAGCTATCAACATCATCATCAACGCAAAAACACAACGCCCTGGCGTTTGTAACGCTCTGGAAGGTTTGCTTGTTCATAAAGATGTTGCTGAACAGTTTTTACCAATGGTGGCAAAAGAACTAGGTGCAGAACGCAATGTTGAATTCCGCGCCTGCCCACGCTCTTTCCCATTACTCGGCGCAACCGCTGTTGCCATGAGAGACTCTGATCCGGGTACTGAGTACCATGACCTTATCCTGCTGGTAAAAGTTGTAGACTCCATGCAGGAAGCACAGGACTACATAGCAGAAAACGGCTCTAACCATACTGAAATCATCTGCACTCAGGATTACAACCGTGCTTTGAAATTTATGCGTGAAGTTGACGCCTCATGCGTATCCGTAAATGCGTCTACACGTTTCAACGATGGTGGACAGCTTGGACTCGGTGCTGAAATCGGCATCAGTACTTCTAAACTGCACTCTTACGGTCCAATGGGTGTAAGAGAACTGACTACAACAAAGTTTGTTATCTTTGGTCAGGGTCAAGTTCGCCAGTAGCCATACTAACATACGCTTAATAAAAAAGATGGAGCAGTTATGCTCCATCTTTTTTTTGGATACGTACTAATAATCTTTTTTGCTGCCAGACTATCCCTTAAGAAAACAACCATCCTTCTAAACAGTAGTAGCCTGAATTTGTGTTTTTTTTCTTTGGCACGGTATGCAATCACATGGTATAGTCACACTAGTTTGTGTATACAATCCTTACAACTTCTAAAAAGATAAGCTTGTTATGAAACGTATTGGAATCCTTGGGGGAACGTTCAACCCCACCCATATCATGCATGTTCGTCCAGCGGTTGAAGTTGAAGAAGCTTTCAGCCTAGACCGTGTCGACTTTGTTCCCTGTGCAACCCCACCGCACAAAGCAGAAAACGGACTTCTCTCATTCGAACTACGTAACCGCATGATCAGGGCAGCTATCAACCGATACCCTAAGTTTACGGTTAACGAGCTGGAAGCTGAACGCTCCGGTCCATCATACACATATGACACGCTTCAGAACTACAAAGAAGCTGAAGGCGAGTGTGAACTCTTTTTCATTATGGGATCAATTGACTTGCCAACCCTCCCGGACTGGTACAAGGGGTTAGAACTTATCAAGCATGCTAACATCATCGTGCTGGCACGCTCTGATTCTGACGTCGAAGAGTTCAACAAATTATGTCCCGAATACTGGCCAGACTTAGAACTGCTTCCACCAGCAGGTAATATTGAATCTGCGTACACTGTCGGTGAACACAATATCTACTTTTTACCACAACCACGAATCGATGTTTCAGCAACACTTATCAGGGAACGCTGGATGCAGGATCGTGACATCTCATACCTGGTTCCAGACAGCGTTCTTAAGATTATGAATGACTATGCAGACATTATTTCTGCCTGTTGGAGCGACGAAAAAAAATGCAGGTAATGTAAAAAAACAATACCTGCAACTTGATAAAACTTCTCACAAAAAAGAAGCTAGCAGCATTACTGTGTTGCTAGCTTCTTTTTTCTAAATACATTGCCTGATCAGCTCGCTGCAACAACACTTCCGGCGTATCGCCATCTTCAGGATACATTGCCACACCGACGCTTACTCCAACACTGACAGAGAGCGTGGCTGAAATTCGAATTGGAACATCCACAACCCTGTGAATTTTTCGAACAACAACGTCTACATCGCAGGTGGAACGCACGTTTTCAAGGACAATACAGAACTCATCTCCACCAATACGTCCAAACACATCATGTTCACGTATCTGAGCATTGATTCGTTTTGCCAACTCCTTAATGACGATATCACCACAATGATGCCCATGTGTATCATTTACGTTTTTAAAATCATTCAGATCAATATACAGCACAGCAAAGGCACTTTGTTCATACCGAGCTGTTGCCAGAATACTATTCAGCTTTTCATAAAAAGAGCCCCGGCTAAACACGCCTGTCAGACAGTCCAGCGTTGCCCTTCGCTGCAAATCCAATTCTGCGCACCTCCGCTCGGTGACATCTGACAATATACCTTCGACATATGGAATCTGATTCTTTGGATCAATGCTCCAATGTGCAGAGATTTCCCCCCAAATCGGAGTTCCATCCCGCCTCATAAGCTGAGCATTAAATTTAGACTGACGCCCTACTGTCTGCACCTGCTCCATCAAGTTGATAAAGTCATCTCTTGCAACAAACCGGTCAGAAAAGTTATGAATATCTGTCGCAGATGCCCAGTCCAAAACTTCAAAACCGAAAATACGGTTAAAAGCAGGATTCGCTTCAATAATTTGTCCGGACTCCTCAATGCGAAACATCCCTTCAGCAGCATTAAGATACAGTGCTCTATATTTAGCTTCGGCTTCACGCAATGCAGCTTCAGCTTGTAGGTTCTCTTCCAGGTTGGTCATAACGCAAAGTATATTATTACTTGCCCCCACCTTGCTTACAGAAAACCATACAGGAACCATCTCTTCTTCAAAGGTAACAACATATCCTTGAAAATTCTGTTTTGCAGTTCCATCAAGAGTACTGCACACAGCCTGAAGACGCATTAACGTCTCTGCATCAAGTAACGTACTGATATGTGTGCCCTCAAAAGAATCTGAAGCACCTACAAGCTTACCAAGATGTTCATTAGCAAAATCAACTCGCCATGCTTCATCCAGCATCACAACACTTTCAGGTATATTTTGCGCAATAAGCTTATATTTTTCGATAGCACGATCATGGCGTGCATCTAACCGACTATACGAACAAGCCGATTTAACTGTGCATTCAAACATTTGCGCAGGACAAGAAAGAGGAAGCCAGGCAAATGGCTGTAAATGTCCTGCACGATCAAAGTCAACTTCATTTAAGTTGTTACAACAACAAATAACCGGTAATCTGGAAGCTTCCGGACATAAAGCTAGTTCGTGCAAAAGCGTAATAGTAGCATCACAATCTGTATTTGCAATTAATACAGAATATGGATTCTGCCTGAGCTCAGAACACACCTGATCTATAGAAACACCACACTGACAGACATTATATTCCTGCTGATTCAAACACTCAGCATTCCCCAATACAGCATCCGCATCATGTTCTAAAACTAAAAGACAATTCTTTATGTTGTCTGTGGCTGTCATGAAGCATCCCCTATTATTCATTACCCTCATTAAAGCGCCCCAACCATACAGACACCTTACGTCATGACACATGAAGATCATCACGTCTTCAACAGCACGAGTGTATTAATCGACAGATATTATTATTTATTTAATATTTTCTCACAGTTATCAACATACAGATTTAGCCCCCCGAATCTACTGATAACTGTACACATGGAAGAGATTACATAAGCAGCGAAAGTACGCTTTGCAGCACTCTGTCCGGCGTTATTGCCCGCATGCATGCCTGATCTTTTTCACATACTTTCTTGCCGTGCAGTGAACAAGGTCTGCAATCTTCATCAGCTTCCAGCACAATATCGGACAATCCTTCCGGATAAAATCCCCACGCCCGATGTGTCGGTCCGAACAATGCAACAACAGGAGTCTGTACACCACCCGCGAGATGCATAGGGCCAGAATCACCAGTAACAAGAACCTGTGAACAGGCAAGGACTGCACAGGTTTCTCGAATGGTTGTTTTTCCTGTTAAATCAGTAACGTTAGCGTTTTCTGCAACTGGAGAATTGCCAACACCGAGAACCACAACATGTACACCAGCATCTGCAAGCTTTGCAGTCAAGTCACGCCAGTTGTCATTAAACCATGCTTTATTCGGATGCGTTGAAAACGGATGCAGCGCAACTATTGGCTTTTCGCCTGCAATACGCTTACACATATTAAGTCCGTACTGTTTTTCTTCTTCGGATAAAAAAATCTGCGGAAGAAGTTCGAGACGGGAAGGCGCTTCTTCTTCAACAGCGAGAGCATACCGTTGCGGAACATTAAAACGCAGTAATTTTTCACCGCCAAGTTTGCCTTCTGTTTGAAGAAACAGTCTTCGCTGTAAGGAAAATTTAGGATATCTACGGACAGCACCTTTCCAGCACAGGGCTAGGAATCGGGAGCGCATAGTTCCATGCAGATCAAGCAGGCCTTTGCCTTCATTATCTTCGGCAAGCTGTTTAAAAAACGAATAGCCACTACTGGAACGCAGCTGTTTTTTATCGATTGAAATAATACTGTCGATAGCAGGATGACCTTCCAACACAGAAGCCCAAGGCTCCAATGTCAGAAAAGTAAAACGCCACCCGTATTTTTTATGCAGGTAGGAGAGCACACCCGTAGTAAGCACTACGTCCCCAAGTGCACTCAATCGCATAACTAACCACGAATTAGGTACATTCATATGTTCACTCTATATCGTATCGTTCAGGCAGAAACTATTTCCCAACAACCCAAAAAAATCATTACAAATCAAGTTTCGGAAGCGAAAAAGCGTCATCTTCAAATTCAATAACCTGATCTGTTAACTCGATAGGTTCTTGTCCCAAAAAAGAATTAGTGTCGCTTGCAGACGGTTCGGCAAATTCTTGAGAAAGCTTTGCAGATGTTACAGAGGCATTTTCCACAACCGAAACAAGGGCTTCTGTTTCAGAAACAAACTGAGAACAAGTAACGCCGGCTTTTGTAAAAATTGCAGTTAATGCCAATTCGACATTTTCCAACTGACTCAACACCTGTGCAGCACGCTTTACAGTATCACTATCGACGGTGGCAACATCTGGCTTATCTTGTTTTTCCAGAGTACTTAACCCATTAAACACTCGGTCCAATGCTCGCGAACCAAGGGTTTTACCATTGTCACTCGCCTCAGCTGCATGGCGACACTTTTCAGACAAGCCGCGAATTTCATCAACAATAGTGCCCATTGCTGTAGTATCCGCACCAATACGGGCGGCCTCAACATTGACGTTAATTGCCAGTGTTTCAAGGTGACGTGCAACGTCTTCATAACTTGCAACCTGCCATCCTATTACCTTCACAGCGCGTTCAATTTCTGAAAACTGTGATTTAAGTTCAGCAATAGTAGAAACAGGTAGACCCTTTGGTGTTACAAGGGCATCCAGCGCGGAGGATACCGCCGAGGATAACTCACTAAAAGTATTTACACGATGCAATGTCGCGAAAGCCTGTTCACTCTGTTTAGTAGCCTGGGTGATCCCTTTTTCCAATTTAAAGCCCGATTCGCGCAACTCCTGAACTTTCTCTGTAATCGACGCAAGCGAAGTAGACGAGTCATACACGCATGTTTTTAAAGCCTGTAACATATCAGATGCATTACCACTTGCGGGAATATTTACAGATTCAAGACATTGCCGCAAGCTGCGCTCAACTTCACGGCGAGAAACTTCTACATCACCAATAGCGCGACTCAATGCATCAAGCCCCAGATTGTTTTCAAGATCTGTGACAGGCTCCCCTACTGCAATTTTTTCTAAAGCCCTAGTCTGCTCTGTAACGTTACTCCACGCATCCCAGAGCGCAACTTCCACTGGAGACATACCACGCACTGTACTAAAAGATGGAGGTCGGTCACCTGACATCAGCCCAGCAGTAGCCTGCTCAACACGTGATACAAAGCTCCCTGTCGCTCTAACCATAAGCAGATAACTAATTAATGCAACAATGACAGCACCAGCCACAATTGCAACGCCCGGAATAATGGATGACTCACGTACAAATGCCAGCTTGTCCCGCTGAGAATCCGCAAGCTGCCTTATAGCAACGTTAACATTCGAAAGGCCTGAGCCAATATCTGTGTCAACTTCAAATGCTCTATTATAAAGCTGACCAAGCTGAATAAAATCTGTATTTAAATTTTTTGCAGCAACAATAGCTCGATCTAGCACCAACAGATCCATAGCTTTCATGCTGTTACGCAATGCAGTACAATTCTCAAGAAGCAACTCTGCATTTTCCTTCGCAGTATCGTAGTCCTTCTTCGTATTTGTTGCTTCCATCAACCGCAACGCAACCTGCACGTTCTGGATACTCGTCTGCATAGATTTAAGCCGCGCATTACGTTTTTTTTGCGCTTCCAGAGATGAGACGCTGAGCAAGGAAACATTTTGCTCAGCAATGATACCTGCGATCCGCTCAACATCTTCAGCGATATTTTGCACATTCTCTTTGGAAAGTTGAATATAGCGGTTAATTCCTGCTTCAAGAGTCTTTAGTGCTTCCAGCTTTTCTTTGTACCCCATGTTTGCTAGTTGGGCTCGTCGTATTACTGCTGCTTCATTTGAATTTTTCTTTACATCAAATTCTTTAAGCTCTTTGGCAAGTTCAGCACTCAGCGCAAGCAAGGCCTCATGCCCTGCACCGGAAAGAGATGCTTTATGTACCATAGCAATGCTGCTTTCCAACTGGGAAAGTCTGACAAGCGCATCATAATTTTTTGATAACCGCTGCTCACCGCTAATTCCAAAAAAAACAAGAGCTCCCATGAGCCCTAACAACAATACGTATCCGGTGACGAGCTTGGATCCTATTCGCATGAAGTACTCCGAAGATAAAAATGCATCGCCAAGTATGTACCCAAGTTCTCAAACTTGAGCAAACAGAAGGTTTCATCCATTCAGAACAAAATGGAAAAGTAAAATCCCGCGTACGATGGTTCTCATACACGGGATTTTAATGCTCGAATGCGTTTCGGTGCAGCACTCGAACAAAACAACTGAGCTATTATTCTGTTACAACTTGGTTCGATTCAGTACTCATCACAGAAGCTAGATCAGAAAAAACTTTAGTATACTCAGCTATTGCATTGACTTCATACACATCCTGAAGCTTACGCATCTGCCGCATCATCTGATCAAGCCTACCATCCTCGTTCACCAACAACCAGATTCGGCTTGTAGTGCTATCTTCTACCGGCAGACACAAAATAGCTTCTACGTTAAACGCACGTCGTGAAAAAAGGCCTGTCACATGTGCCATCACACCAGGATGGTTGTTTACATGAATATCTAAAACAGTACGTGCATGATTAGCCATTTGTATCGCCTCCAATCATTATTCTGTTTGCAGCTCCCGGAGGAACCATAGGCAGAACCTTCTCTTCCCTGCTTACAGGCATATGAATAAGACAAGGACCTTGGGTTGCTAACGCCTGTGCAACAATCTCTTCACTACATTCTTCTGCCAAGTCACAAACATGCCAGCCGAACCCGCGTAAGATAGCAACATAATCCAAGGCAACAGGGAACTCAGATGAAAAGCAGTTACCTTTAAAGAACAGTTCCTGCTGCTGATGTACCAAGCCAAGACACTGATTATTGAACAGAACAATAGTCACATCAACATTGTGCTCTACCGCGGTCGCAAGCTCCTGCATATTCATCAAGATACTTCCATCGCCGCTGAAGCAGATAACTTTTTTATCCGGCGCCGCAAGCGCAGCTCCTATAGCTACAGGCAAACCGAACCCCATTGTGCCGAGGCCACCGGATGTAAGCCACTGACGACCGCCGGTAAACGGATAACTTTGCGCGGTCCACATCTGATGCTTCCCTACATCCGTTGTAACAATAGTTGAGTCATCGGCAAGTTCACCCACAAGGCGAATAAATTTCTGCGGGGACTCAAAACCACTATCAGACGGGGCATGAGGAGGAAAAGCTGACTTGAGCGCTGCAATGTACCCAATCCATTCTTTTCGTGACTTAGCATCAATTTGCGGAAGCAATCTTGAAAATACGTCACGAATATCGCCAAGAATGCCAAGACTTGCAGAACGGAGCTTATCGAGTTCGCAATGGTCGATATCAATATGAATAACTTTCGCGTTCGGGCAGAACTCGTTTACTTTACCCGTTGCACGATCATCAAACCGAACACCGGCAGCAATAATCAAATCACAGCCTTCCATAACCATATTGGTGTAGCGCTCAGCATGCATACCCAACATGCCGATATTCAAATCATGATCCCGAGGAATAACACTCAAGCCCATCAGGGTCATAGTCACAGGCATTGAGGCCTTTTCAGCAAGCTTTTTGCACATAACATCCGCTTGAGCTGCTACAACACCGCCACCAACCCACAACACCGGGCGTGCTGCGCTATTGATCATTTTAGCGGCTGTTTCAATATCTGCATCCACAACTACCGGTGGTTCATCAGCTACGGCTGGTTCTGGAAACGCATCAATGGAAATCTCTTCCAGCTGAACATCACGTGGAATATCAACCAGAACAGGACCTGGACGACCTGAAGCAGCAATACGGAACGCTTCTGGGATTACTCTAAGGAGCTCTTTAGCCGAGCGTACAAGAAAGTTATGCTTTGTGATGGGAATAGACATCCCGTAGGTGTCTACTTCTTGGAATGCATCAGTACCAATCAGAGGAGTCGGTACCTGCCCAGTAATACAAACAAGAGGAACGGAATCTAATTTAGCATCTGCAATGGCAGTCACAATGTTTGTTGCACCGGGACCGGATGTAGCAAGACAAACCGCAGGTTTTCCTGTTGTTCGTGCCATCCCCTGTGCAATAAACCCAGCTCCTTGCTCATGCCGAGCAAGAATATGCGTAATCTTTTCACTACGTGATAACGCATCGTACAATGGCAGGTTAGCCCCACCCGGGATACCTGAAATAGTCGTGATGCCCTGCCGCTCTAAAAGGCGAACCGTACATTCTGCGCCGGTCATTTCTTGCATTGTTCTTCCTGCCCTGATCCAAGGTTCATAACCGGCGGAGATTCTGGATCATAAAAAAATCCGCCGGGGCCGAAGCGCTGGCGGAGTCATGTTTCACTAATATGCAAAACCCGTTACAACGCGACGACGTTCCTCACGACGTTGACGACGACCACGATGACGGAGACTAGCAGCGCGCTGCTAGTTGCAATCAAAAATCTTGTCGTGGTTGCGTTGCACATATTGTTTTCCAAGTTTTACAAAGTTGTTATTCCTTTTGATAACCAGATGTCCTTCTCCTGTCAACACGGTATACATTTTATTCAGTGAATCTAACATATTGAGCAAGCAAACAGTACGCACTCCCATACAATGGACACAAAAAAAGGTTCAGAATTACTTCTGAACCTTATATATTCTTGGTAGCGGGGACAGGATTTGAACCTGCGGCCTTCGGGTTATGAGCCCGACGAGCTACCGAGCTGCTCCACCCCGCGTCATCGTGAGAA